>JBGVFN010000187.1:0-39704 GCA_045121095.1 Lachnospiraceae bacterium
ATTGCTAAGGAGACCTTTGGTCAAACGTCGGCACTTAACGAGCGGCTTTCTGCAAAGAAAGACGAGAGTTTAGTGTCCGTTACGTTTGGGCAGAGCGAGAGCGCGTCTCCGTGTAATGTGGCTCTGTAATGGAGCCTTCACTACCTTATAAAATTACATAATCAATGTTTGCTGTAGCACTGGTTCATTCAATCCTCTTCTCTCAACAACTCCAAAAACCTCTGCAATGCCTTATTTTCATTATCCTTTTTCCACATGGCTACGATTTCTTCTACTTCTTCGTCACCAACCAGAGGAATAAACACCAGATTATCTGCATTGATCAGCTTATTGGTGCAGTAATCCGGAAGTATGGAAATCCCTTCTTCAGCGGCCACCATCATCAAAATACTTTCCACATCGCTGGAACGAAATAAAACAGATGGCTGATAACCGGCCTGCTGGTAAAGCTGCATAAAATGAGTATCACCAACAGAGTCCCAGGATTCAGAGGGGGACATGTATAAAATCGTTTCTCCGTGCAATTCTTTCCTATATAAATGTTTTCGGCGGGAGAAAGGATGGCTGGGATAAAGGGCCGCCATAAGTTTTGCCTGTTCGATCAGCTGGTATTCCACATGGGGATCCTGTGCCAGATTGGTACTGTCCCAGGTAAAAATAATATCATATTCTCCGTTCATAAGTCCGGCGGCAAGCGTATCGGTGGCATATCGGTGGCATGTCATGAGAATGCTGGGGAAATTTTGATGAAAATCACGCAGTTTATTGGAGAGATTGCTCCGTTCATAACCTTTGATATAGCCGATGGATAGGGTTCCTACAAGTCCTACAGAAGCATCTTTGGTCCGGCTGACAGCAGTCTGGATCCGTTCCAGAATTGCTTTTGCTTCTATTAAAAAGATACTTCCTGCAGGTGTTAAGGCAATGGGGCGGGTATTTCGGTCAAAAAGCTGGATTCCGATGGATTCTTCCAGAGCCCGGATCTGCTGAGTAATAGCAGTCTGAGAAAGGTAATATTGATTGGCAGCTTTTGTAAAACTGCGGTGCTCGGCAGCTGCAACAAAGTATTTTAATTGATTAGTATTCATGGGAACCCCTTTATAACATAAGTTTTTCTTATTTTATCATGCAAATATATGATTTGCAATCTACGAAAACAGAAGATAAAATGTAACAGTTCAATGGTATCATTGAGCCATTTTCATGAAGTGATTGTTTGGTGAACAATTACCGTAACATAATGAAAGTGAAATCATTATTACTTATAAATGCGAGAGGATAGCAAGTAAATGAAAAAAAGAGAAAGCTTTCAATCAAGGCTTGGCTTCATTCTGGTAAGTGCAGGATGTGCCATTGGTATTGGGAATGTGTGGAAGTTCCCCTATGTAGCCGGTGAAAACGGCGGCGGTGTTTTTGTATTATTTTATCTGATTTTCCTGGCTATTATGGGTGTGCCTGTTTTGTCCATGGAGCTGGCTGTTGGTCGTGCCAGCCGTCAGAGTGCGGTGCTGGGTTATAAGACTCTGGAAAAACCGGGCAGTAAATGGCATATTCATGGCTGGTTTTGTAATATCGGATGTTATCTGCTGATGATGTATTACACCACAGTTGCTGGCTGGATGCTGGATTATTGCGTGAAATTTGCTGCAGGACAGTTCAGCGGCGTAGATTCTGATGGTGTGGATGCTGTATTCAGCAATATGCTGGCAAATCCTGTGGAAATGACGATTTACATGGCACTGGTAGTTGTACTTGGATTTTTAGTTTGCAACGGCGGACTGAAAAATGGTCTGGAACGTGTAAATAAAATTATGATGATCTGCCTTCTGGGCCTGATCATGATTCTGGTGGTTCACAGTCTGACTCTGGATGGAGCAGCAGAAGGTCTGAAATTCTACCTGCTTCCTGATTTTGGACGTGCAATGGAAAATGGCCTGGGCAAAGTGGTTACTGCTGCTATGAATCAGGCATTCTTCACTCTGAGCCTTGGTATTGCAGCTATGGAAATTTTCGGCAGCTATATGAGCAAGGACAATACACTTGCCGGTGAATCCATTCAGATCGGCTGTCTGGATACATTTGTAGCACTTATGTCCGGTATGATTATCTTCCCTGCCTGCTTCAGCTTTAATGTACAGCCCGATCAGGGTCCGTCTCTGATTTTCATTACCTTACCAAAAGTGTTTGTAAACATGTCCGGCGGACGTCTGTGGGGCGCATTATTCTTCCTGTTTATGACCTTTGCAAGCTTCTCCACTGTTACCGCAGTATTTGAAAATCTGCTGGCAAGCTGCATGGATAACTTTGGATGGTCAAGAAAAAAGGCTGTTCTTATCAACTGTATCTTTATGCTGATCGCAAGTATGCCCTGTCTGCTGGGATATAACGTACTTAGCGATGTGCATCTGATTGGCGGACGTGACATTCTGGACAGCGAAGACTTTATTGTAAGTAACCTGCTGCTGCCTCTCGGCTCTCTGGTGTACCTGTTATTCTGTGTAACTAAATGGGGATGGGGATTTGATAATTATCTGGCAGAAGCAAATACCGGAAAAGGTCTGAAGATGCCGAAGGGACTGAAATACTATTTCCAGTTTGTACTTCCTATCCTGATTCTTGTAATTCTGGTACAGGGACTGCTGTAATACTATTTTCTTTCTTTGAATTTATGTGAATTATACCTGCAGCTTTGAATATTACATCTGCAGTTTTATATGATTTACACCTTGATTTGTATCCTCGATGGACAATGGGATGTATATCCACTTGTCTGCTGGGGGCAACATATGATAAAGTGATATCAGAGTGCGTTTGAAAGAACCTTCAGGCACACTCTGATTTTTTTGATTTCTTTATACACATTCTGCTGTGAACGAGAAATTTTTTACACAGAGGCTCATAAAGGAGGATTTTAACATGGATTATAAAATGCTTGTTCTGGATCTGGATGGAACGTTGACCAATTCTAAAAAAGAAATTACAGAACCCACCAAAAAAGCACTGATTGAGATTCAGGAGGCAGGTAAGATCGTGGTTCTTGCCAGCGGTCGCCCCATTAATGGTATTCGTCCCCTGGCAGAGAAACTGGAATTGTCCCGTTTTGGCGGATATATGCTTTCTTTCAATGGTGCCCGCATCACACAATGTTCCACGGGAAACATTGTTTATAATCGAACGGTTCCATCCGGTGTGTTCCAGATGGTTTATGACATTGCAAAGCAATATCCTGGTGTGGATTTGATCACCTATGAGGGTGATACCATCCTTTCCGGTCTGACAGTCAATGAATATACGGAAAAAGAAGCTTTTATCAATAAAATGCAGATTGTTCCTACAGAAAATTTTGTGGAAAAACTGACTTTTCCTGTGAATAAGCTGCTGATTCCCGGTGAACCGGCGGTTCTGGAAGTAATCATGAAAGAACTTCAGGAAAAATTCCGGGGACTTTTGAATATTTACCGGTCAGAACCGTTCTTTTTGGAAGTAATGCCCCAGAATATTGATAAAGCCTATTCTTTACAAAAATTGCTGAGCAGTATGGGATTAAGAGCGGATTCCATGATCTGCTGCGGTGATGGATATAATGACATTTCCATGATCGAGTACGCCGGTCTGGGTGTCGCCATGGCAAACGCCCAGGCTGTTGTTAAGGATGTGGCAGATTTTGTTACCAAATCCAATGATGAAGATGGCGTACTGCATGTAATCAATACTTTTTTGAGATAGAATGTTTCTCATGCGATTGATATTTGCCTGAGACAGCATGTTCATCATCGTGTGCCTGAATATCCCGGATGATCAGTGCCACTTGATAGGGGAAAAGATCTTCTGCTGTTTTTAAAGGAGAGTCCAACAGCGTTTTCATTTTCTGAATCCGATAATTTACGGTATTTCGATGCAGATACAGGGCCGCAGCTGTTTTTTCCAGGCTGCGGTCATTTTTTATGTAGGCATCCAGCAGCTCCAGATAACCGTGTGTTTTGGCCTCATGGGCATCCAGCGGTCCAAGGACTTCATCGGCGTAAGAGTATAAGACCTCCGGATTTTTCAGAGAGAACAGGATTTTGTAAAAGCCCATTTCTTCGTAGCGGATAAAAGGTTTATTCTGATAAATGGCCATGCGGATGGCAGCCTGGGCGCGGAGGAAGCTTTTGTGGATCTGGGAAATTCCCTGTACTTCAATTCCTGCTCCAATAAACAGTGCATTGGCTTTGGCCGCTCCCTCATACAGTTCAAAAATAAGGTTCCGAATTTCAGGGAACAGACGAAAATCTGTATTATTTAAAATCATTAATTCGTATTGTTCCTGACGGATCAGACCAAAACGGGTTCCTTTCAGGTTGTGCTGCGTTTTAAAACGGCGGATCCGGTTCAGAAACAGATATTCAATGTTATAAAACTGCTTCATTTCCTCACCGGCTAATTTACACCGGATCAGAATAACGGTAAAAGTTCCGTTCAAATCATAATATTTCGTAAGTAATTCTCTGGATTCTTCCAGATTGCCCCGTTTCAGGATCGCATCCCGCATGGCATTATCATGAAGCATACTGTCGTGGCGTTCTTTCATGATACTCATGCAGAAGGTCTGAATCATTTCTGTGATTTTAATCTCCCAGGGCATGGTAAAAAGTGGGAAATCGTGAGCGTTACAAAAATTAATCACATCCTGGGGAATATTGGTAACATACTTTCCAATGTTGACGATCAGGCCTGAAACATGGCGTTCTGCCAGGTTTTGAACCAGTGTCATGAGCCAGGAAGGGTCATGGGCCATTTTCACGCCAGTGGTCACAGCCAGTTCTGCACCGTGAAAATAGGGGATCAGATATTCGTCTTCAATCATGTATACCCAGGTTACTGTGTTTCGGATACTGTTTTGTCCTGCGCACAAGGACAGCTTGAACTGATTATTATTTTCTTTGGAAAGATTTTTTAAGATAGTAGACAATTGGGACCCTCCTTCACAAGTAAAATATATTTGGAAAAAACTGGAAGAAAATATGTACTCGCAGTACAATTATACCATAAAAGTTTAAACTTTGCTCCTATTTACAGAAAGAAAATTTGTATTATAATGGAATCATACAAAGAAACAAAACCTACCGGGTACAGAACGCAAGATGCTTTGGTAGTTTGACAGATGTCTTTGATAGAAAGACAATTATATTAAATGATTAATGGAGGGACTAACATGACAACATTTACACTGAACAGAAACATGGACACTGCTGATTTCTTATTTGTAGCCTTGAACGACAGTTCCTGCAGAGATTTAAGAGCAAGTCACGACATGGATTTTGGAAAAATGGTATGGGGTGACGAAAGAGTAACCGTTTCTTTAAGCGAAAAGGTTAAGAAGTTTTTTGCAGCATTCGCAGCATAAGAGAAATTTGATTTGATGATAATTTTTAATTATTTAACTTGTTAAATAGTTAGAAAAGAGGAATCTTTAGTTATTAAAAAACCCTGGAATTTCCAATAAAATCCAAAAACAGGATTATCTTCGGAAATACTGGTATTTTCTTGTAGAAATTGACAAATCACTTGACAATATTTTGAGTGAAGTGTAAAATTATATATACGGTAAAGAAGCTGGCATACGTATGGTTATACCAGCTTTTTTTCATATATTCTCAGCGAATATTATTCTTCTGGACGGACAGGTCTGCATGGCTGCTGTCCGGGACTTTTACAGTAAGATATTATAAGTTGAGGGGACAATTTACAAGGAGGGCTTTTTATGAAAAAGACTAAGATTCTTGCTCTGATCATGGCAGCAGCTCTTGCCTTAACAGCATGCGGCGGCGGCAGTGGCACACAGAGCAACGGCGGAGATTCAGAAGGAATTACGGATCTCGTAACATTTGAAACCAGTAACCGTGAAATGGAAAAGGTATTCATCCTGAACTCCGAACAGGCAAGCGACCTGAACGTATTAACTAACGTTGTTGACGGTCTGCTGACCAGTGATACCAAAGGCCAGTTAGCTGCCAGTATCGCAGAAGAATGGAACACTGAAGATGGCGGTCTGACCTGGACCTTCAAATTAAGAGAAGGCGTTAAATGGGTTGACGTAAACGGTGAAGTAAAAGCTGACTGTACCGCTCAGGACTGGATCACCGGTCTGGAATGGGTTATGAACTATCATAAGAACGATGCTTTAAATACATCCATGCCTACTTCTCTGATCAAAGGTGCTGGTGAATACTATGAATACACCAAGGGTCTGAGCCAGGAAGAAGCATACGCTCTGGACAATACCAAGTTCCTGGAAATGGTTGGTATTGCAGCTCCCGATGACTATACACTGGTTTATACCTGTGCAGCAAACGCACCTTACTTTGATACCGTTGCTACATCTGCTTGTCTGTACCCTCTGTCTCAGGCATGGGTTGACGAAGTTGGCGTAGAAAACGTACTGTCTTCCACATATGACAAACTGTGGTACAACGGCGCTTACACTCTGACTGAATGGATTCAGCAGAACCAGAAAACTCTGACAAAGAACCCTGAATACTGGGATACAGATGCACAGCGTTTTGATACTGTAACTATCCGTATCGTAGAAGACCTGACCCGTGCATATCAGTTATATGAAAACGGCGAACTGGACCATACCGATCTGTCTGAAGCAAACCTGAGAACAATCTATGAAGCAGGCGAAGAAAATCAGTACTATGATCAGCTGGTAGAAAAACTTCCCAGAAAGTATTCTTATCAGATGCATCTGAACTATGACAAGTACAACGAAGATGGCACAAAGGATGAAAACTGGAACAAAGCTGCTGGTAACGAATCCTTCCGTCTGGCTCTGTACTATGGTCTGGACTTCACAAAATACTGGGCAAGAACCAACTACATCAACCCTCTGCACTGTGAAAACGTTGCATACACTATGAAGGGTCTGCTGTACATGGAAGACGGCACAGATTATACCGAATATGTAGCTTCCAAACTGGGTATCCCCGAATCCAACGGCGAATCTCCCAGAAGATACGATGCTGATAAAGCTGCAGCTGCGAAAGCTCAGGCTATGGAAGAACTGGCAGCTGAAGGCGTAACCTTCCCTATCGAAATCGACTACTACATCATCGCTGGTTCTCAGGCAGCTCTGGACAGTGCAACTGTACTGAAACAGATCTTCTCTGAATGCCTTGGTGATGACTTTGTAACTCTGAACATTGGTACTTATGTATCCAGCCAGATTCAGGAAATCGTTGCTCCCAGACTGCAGTCCTTCGTAATCAATGGTTGGGGCGCTGACTACGGTGATCCTCAGAACTACCTGGGACAGGAAACCTACGGTGAAGACACAGCTTACTATGCTAACGACTACTCCAATATCAATGATTCTACTGACGAAGATCTGATCGCAACTTACAAAGAATTTACTGAACTGGTTAACAAAGCTAATGCTGTAACAGAAAGTCTGAATGACAGATATGAAGCTTACGCAGAAGCAGAAGTTTACATGCTTGAGCATGCATTATCTATTCCTTGTAACCTGGAAGTTAGCTGGCAGCTGACCAAAGTTAATGACTACAGCAAAGCTAACGCTATGTACGGTATCAACAGCTACAAATACGTAAATTGGGAAACATCTGTAGACGCCTATACTACAGAAGAATACGAAAAATTAGCTGAGGAATACGCTAAATAATGTTTAAATACACAATCAAGAGGCTGTCACAATCAATTGTGACAGTCTTGATTGTTGCGACAATTGTTTTCCTGCTGATGCGGATGCTGCCGACTGATTATTTCTTTACAGAAGACCAGTTAATGAAGCTGACAGAACAGCAGAAGCAGGAACAGTTGGAAGCAGCTGGTTTACTGGATCCAGTTGGTGAGCAGCTTGTCCGCTTTTATGGGCAGATTATTCGTTTGGATTTTGGTGATTCACGAAGAATTCAAAGTGGTGTGCCGGTTATCAACGTTATTGGTTCCAAGTTTACAGTATCCATGAGATTAGGATGTACAGCACTGATCATCTCTCTGATCGTGGGTGTCCTGATGGGTATTATTCAGACTTACAATAAAGACAGACTTTTAGACCATATCGGAACAGGATATACGATTTTCGTTAATGCGGTACCAAGTCTGGTATCCTACTCGCTGGTTCTGGTATTTGGTTCGAAAGTTTTGGGACTTCCATCCCTTTATTCTACCCGTGATCCGGGCAGATCAAGTATTCTTCCAATCGTGTGTCTTGCGCTGGCATCCATCGCCAGCTATGCATTATGGACAAGACGTTATATGGTTGATGAATTGAATAAGGATTATATTAAACTGGCGCGTGTAAAAGGTATGTCTTCCAGAAATATTATGACAAAACATGTTTTCAAGAATGCCTTTGTACCGCTGGTACAGTATATTCCTGCTTCTTTCCTTTATACCATCAGTGGTTCCCTGCTGGCAGAAAGATTCTTCTCTGTACCTGGTATGGGTCCCCTGCTGACAGACTCTATTACTCGTTATGATCTTAACGTCGTACAGACCCTGGTTATTATTTACGCAACACTTGGTGTTGTTGGTGTATTCCTGGGTGATGTTTTAATGATGTTAGTTGACCCGAGAATTAAACTGACTACCAAAGGAGGCACTCGATAATGCAGGATAATAAAGACGATTTATTTAGATTTGTCGAGTACTCTCCCGAGGCCGCCGAGCGTACCGGCTATTCAGATTATTCATACTGGAAATCCGTTTTCCAGAACTTCTTTAAAAAGAAATCAGCAGTAGTAATGTCTGCTATTTTCTTCGGCCTTGTAATTTTTTCATTTATTGCACTGGCTATTGGCAAATACGATTATCAGACTCTTTTGACAGATTCAACATTAGCATTCAAGAAGCCCAGTGGTGAATTCTGGTTTGGTACAGATAACCTGGGCCGTGACTACTGGTGTCAGGTTTGGTATGCTGCACAGACCTCCATTAAACTGGCTCTGCTGGTAGCGCTGGGTGAATGTGTACTTGGTGTTGTAATTGGCTGTCTTTGGGGTTATGTCCGTCAGCTGGATCGTCCTCTGACAGAACTTTATAATATTATTAACAATATCCCTACAATCATCTATATGACCCTGATTTCCCTGATGGTAGGTCAGAGTTTTACAATCATGGCAGTTTCCCTGATTTGCTTCGGATGGCTGACCATGGCAAGAAATGTACGAAACCTGGTTCTGATGTATCGTGACCGTGAGTACAATCTTGCTTCCAGATGTCTGGGAACACCGATCTGGAGAGTTCTTTCCAAGAACATCTTCCCTTATCTGATCAGTATTGTTATTTTAAGACTTGCTCTTTCCATCCCGTCCACGATCGCACTGGAATCTACCCTGTCTTATCTTGGTCTGGGTCTGGATATTAACACACCGTCACTGGGTATTCTGCTTAGAAATGCAAGAAATTACTTCCTGGATTATCCTTATCTGCTGGTATTCCCGGCTGTAATTGTATCTCTGATCACAATTACATTCTATCTGGTAGGTAACGCATTCTCAGATGCAGCTGACCCTAGAAATCACGTATAGAATGGAGGCCCATTATGGCAAAAGAACCGATTTTGTCCGCTAAAGATGTGGAAATCCAGTTCAGTTTACGTGGTAAGAAACTGACGGCGATCCGCAAGTGTTCTTTAGATTTATATGAGGGAGAAACCCTCGCAATCGTAGGTGAGTCAGGCTCCGGTAAATCCGTTTTCACCAAATCCTTCCTGGGTATGCTGGATGCAAACGGTAAGATTATCGGCGGTTCCATCATGTATAATGGAATTGATCTGGCTAAATATACAACAGAGAAAGAATGGATGACCATCCGTGGTAAAAAGATTTCCATGGTTATGCAGGATCCCATGACATCTCTGAACCCTCTGAAAAAAGTGGGTAAACAGATTCAGGAAAGTATTGAACTGAATCAGGGCATCAAAGGAGAAGAAGCAAAGAAGATGGCTCTGGAGATGCTGACAAAGGTAGGTATTCCGGATCCTGAACGTCGTTACAATCAGTATCCTCATGAATTCTCCGGTGGTATGAGACAGCGTGTAGTTATCGCGATCGCAGTTGCCTGCCACCCTGATATTCTGATCTGTGATGAACCTACTACTGCACTGGATGTAACCATTCAGGCGCAGATTCTGAACCTGATCCGTGAACTGCAGGCTGAACTGAAGATGACAGTTGTTTATATTACACATGACCTTGGTGTTGTTGCCAATGTTGCTGACCGTGTAGCAGTTATGTATGCTGGTCAGATCGTAGAATATGGTATGGTTGATGAAATCTTCTACGATGCATGGCATCCTTACACATGGGCATTGTTATCCTCACTGCCTCAGTTAGGTATTAAAGGCGAACCTCTTCCCACAATTGAAGGTACTCCGCCGAACCTGTTTAACACCATTAAAGGTGATGCATTTGCTCCCAGAAATAAACAGGCGCTGGCAATTGACTTTGTAGAAGAGCCGCCGTTCTTCCAGATTACAGAAACTCATAAGGCAAAAACCTGGTATCTGGACCCGAGAGCACCCAAAATTGAGCAGCCGAAATCTATCAAGATGCTGCGTGAGAAAATGAAGGAAAGAAGGTAATATCCATGTCAGAAAAAGAAAAACTGATTGAGTTAAAAGATTTACAGATTACCTTCGGCACCGGAAGAAAAAAATTCGTAGCAGTTGATCATGTAAATTTTGATATTTATAAAGGTGAAACCTTTTCACTGGTAGGTGAATCTGGTTCCGGTAAAACTACAATCGGACGTGCTATCACCAGAATCAATCCGGTATCTGCAGGTGAAATTTTATTTAAAGGCCAGAGAATCAGCGGTAAAATTTCTAAAGAACTGGACCTTGAAGTAATTAAAAAATGCCAGATGATCTTCCAGGATCCCATGGCATCACTGAATGAACGTGCGAAAGTAGACTATATCGTTTCTGAAGGTCTGATCAACCATCATCTGTATAAGGATGAAGCAGACAGAACTGCAAAGGTTGAAGCAGCACTTCGCGAAGTAGGTCTTCTGCCGGAATTTGCTTCCCGTTTCCCTCATGAATTCTCCGGTGGACAGAGACAGCGTATCGGTATTGCGAGAGCGCTGATCATGCAGCCTGAATTCATTGTAGCGGATGAACCGATTTCCGCTCTGGATGTTTCCATTCGTGCACAGGTACTGAACCTGCTGAATGAACTGAAGAGAACAAAAGGTCTCACTTATCTGTTCATTGCCCACGATTTATCTGTTGTAAGATTTATTTCTGACCGTATTGCGGTAATCCACAAAGGTCGAATCGTAGAGCTGGCTGAGGCTGAGGAATTATTCCTTCATCCTTTCCATCCTTATACAAAAGCACTTCTTTCTGCTGTTCCGATTCCTGATCCGGATCTGGAAAAGAAGAAAAAACTGCTTGTATACGATCCTTCCATGCACGATTACAGCGTAGATGGACCTGTCTGGGAAGAAATTCTGCCTGGTCACTTTGTTTACGGTAACCAGAAAGAACTGGAACAGTACAGAAAAGAAATCTAATCTGGATTTTACGTGGAATATAATTTATTGAAGTTGCAATGTATCAGAATTGATATATGATATATATTGATATGTTGAAAACTGAGATTTAGAAGATAGCCAGCCGGTTCGGCTGGCTTTTTCTAAAGTTAGGATATCAATATTTACTGTAATGTTCAAACGCGTTCTAGAACGTGTTTGAAATATGCTTTAATATAGAAGGAGTTATATGATTAAGAAGATCAGGCAAATCTATAAGCCTTACATGACCCGTCCCATGCTTTATCAAAGCGGGACGAAGATTGCTGTTGCGCTGGTGTTGTGTCTGCTCTGGGATAAGTTTATTAATACAGATAAATTTTTCTCCATGGTAGAAAGCGCTTTTTTTGTTGCGGGATGTTTCTTTTTAATGTTGACATGGTTTCAGTATCTGAAACTGGATGGGGTAACTGTCCATCATTTGCTGGAAGAACGGAAAGATAAGAAAAAGAAAGCAAAACGCCATACCACCAAGGATATGGTGGATTTTACAGATGAAAAGGTAGTTTCTTTGGCAGAACTGGAAGAAGATGAAAAAGTTGTCTGCAGATTCCTTGGGAATTTACTTTGCGGAGCTTTATTTTTAATTCCGGCGTTGATTGCATCCGTTATTTAAAATATTTTGCGGCACCTGTTGATGAAACAGGTGCCTTTTTATCTATGAACCTGTAAAAAACTCTGAAAATGTGGAAAAATATGGTATACTAGTTTTGGACATGTTTCAGTATAGGCTGCTGCATAGAGCATAAGGCTGAGTAATGCAGTTTGTGCCAGTACCATTAAATACAAAGGAGACCTGTTGTGTTACGATTTGGAACATATTTACGAAGCTTGCTGGACAGCAGAGAAATTTCCATATCAGAGCTTTCTCGTATATCGGGAGTGGAGCGGACGTCTTTACAGAAGTCCATCACGGGGAACCGCATGTTAGCCCGGGATGCGGTGGAAAAGTTGATATGGAGCCTTCAGCTGACACCGGAGGAAAGTGAAAAACTCAGGTATTATTATGATATTTTTTATATCGGCGAGGATAAATACAAATCCCGGGAGATTATCCGAAAAATGTTGGAGAATCTGGATTTTATCCATCAGGGTAAGATACATAGTCAAAAACATAATCAAAAACATGATCAGGAAAAAGATTCTCTTTCCGGCACATTTGCTGCCAATTCGCTGAAATTTCTTGAAAAGGAAAGTTCTTTTATTGTGGGAAGCAGCAATGTTCATTATTTGGTTCAGACCATATTTCAACGGGAACTGAAACGGGAAAATGCACATGTAGAAGTGACCATGCCTGCCAATATGGAGTTTTTGAATGAATTTTTGCTGTATCTTTATCAGGAGAGCAAAGCGCGGATCGATGTAAGCCACATTGTTGCAATTCATCGCAGACGTAAAGGGAAAAAACTGAATCTTCACAGTATTGAAAGCTTTGCCAATCTTTTGCCGGTTTGTCTGGTATCCGATGGCCAGTACAATCCATACTATTATTATGATGATTCAGTTTCTGTGCTGTATACAGACCCGTTTCCGTATTTCATGGTTACACGTGACTGTGTTTTATGCATGGATGCAAATGGAGAAAAGGCACTTCTTTTGAATAATAAAGAATATGTCTGCTGCTATCGGAAACATTTTGAACGATTGAAAAATCAATGCCATGCGCTGGTAAATTACAATCAGGGTGTGTTTTCTTCTCTGGAAGAGTACGGGAAATTATATGATCCCCAAAATATGTATGTTTGTGTAAATCAGCCCTGTTTTGCCTGTGAATGCAGTGATGAGGAAATCCGGCATTTAATTCGAAAGGATATAGATGGATGGGAGCAGATTGCAGATGCGTGTGTACAGTGGCATTCTTCTTTACAGAAAGTAGAACGATATCATTCGCTGTTCAAAGCAGAAGGGGTTATTAGTTTTATGGAAGATGGGCATATTGATGATTTTCCGGAGATTGCATATGCCATTCCTGAAAAAGTGAGATTGGATATTCTGGGCCGGCTGATCGTTTCCATTGAAAAAGATGAACATCTGATGGCCAGAATGTTTAATAAGGAAAAAATCTCGTATCCGTCATTTATTACTTTATCAACAACCATGAAAACAGGCGTGGGTATTTTTACCACATCCCGCTATAAAAAGGGAGCGCCTCCCATCTGTATTCATGTACAGGAACCGGATGTAAGCGAAGCTTTTTATTATTTTATTCAATATCTGAAGGCAGGAGAGCTTACCTGCAGCAAAGCGGAGACGCTGGAGTATCTTTGCGAAATACGGCAGATTTATACACAACGTTTTGCAAATCGATAACAGTATTTACAAATACGAATTTGTCCTTTATAATTATAAGGCTATGGCATCATGACGGTGTGCTGGTACACCGGGCTGGCTGCAGGGTGCCACGGCAGGAGAAGTGTGCAGCATATTATAATAAGGAAAGAACGTGTAGAGATGGATTACAATAAACTGGCAGACCTGCTGTTTGGACAGGTCGATAAAACTCCTGATTACTGGGAAAACCAATTTCCCGAAAGAAATCTGCCCGAAGGTGCACAGGTAACACGTATGGCGCCCAGCCCTACAGGCTTTATTCATCTGGGCAATCTGTACAGCTCGCTGGCAGATGAAAGAATTGCGCATCAGAGCAAAGGTGTATTTTTCCTTCGCATTGAAGATACCGATGCAAAACGTAAAGTGGAAGGCGCAGTGGAAACAATCATTGAAGTTCTGAAATATTTCGGCATCACATTTGACGAGGGTGCTGGAATCGATGATCCTGAGCAGAACGCATATGGTCCTTATTTCCAGCGTCAGCGTGTGGAAATTTATCATACTTATGTAAAAGATCTGGTTCAGAGAGGACTGGCTTACCCCTGCTTCTGTACAGAAGAAGAGCTGGCTGAAATCAAAGAGCAGCAGACCGAAGAAAAGGCTCTTACCGGTTATCACACCAAATGGGCAAAGTGCCGTGATCTTTCCTATGAAGAGATCGAAGCTAATATTAAAGCAGGTAAGCCCTATGTTATGCGTCTGAAATCCATGGGCAGCGAAGATAAAGAAATCATTTTCCAGGATACGGTAAAAGGAAGAATCCGTTTCCCTGAAAATATTCAGGATATCGTTATTCTGAAATCCGATGGTATCCCCACTTATCATTTTGCTCATGCCATCGACGATCATCTCATGCGCACCACAACCGTTGTTCGCGGTGAAGAATGGCTGTCTTCCGTACCGGTTCACTATGAACTGTTCCACGCACTTGGTTTCAAGATGCCCAAATACGTTCATACCGCTCATCTGATGAAGATTGATGAAGAAACCGGCAGCAAACGGAAACTCTCCAAGAGAAAAGACCCTGAATTATCACTGGATTTCTACCGCAAGGACGGATATCATCCTCAGTGTGTTAAGGTTTATCTTATGACTCTGCTTAACTCCAATTTCGAGCAGTGGTATGATAAACACCCCAATTCTCCTATTGAAGAGTTCCCTTACAGCATTAAGAAGATGGCTCAGTCCGGCGCGCTGTTTGATATTGCAAAATTACATGATATCTGCAAAAATGAATTTGCCAAACTGGATCCTCAGGAGGTATTTGACTTCCTGAAGACATGGTGCAGCACCTATCAGCCTGATATGATGAACGTTTACTTTGCAGATGATGAGAAATTTATGAAAGTCATCAATCTGTGCATGGGTATCGGCGGTAAGAGAAGAAGAAAAGACTTCTGCTATGCAGCACAGATTTTTGAAAGCCTTGCCATGTATTTCGATGAAACACTGGTTCCTTCTTATGAATTCAGCTATGACAAGGAACTGGTAAAAGAAATCCTGAACGATTATCTGGCTTCTTACGACCATGCATGGAATGCTTCTGAATGGTTTGGCGCGATTAAAGCAATGGGCGAAAAATACGGCTTCACAGGCGATATGAAGGCTTATAAAGCAAATCCTGACAATTATAAAGGCAATGTATCTCATGTGGCTGAAATCCTGAGAATTGCCATCACAGGCAGCTCCAATTCACCGGATCTGTGGACCATTAACCAGATTCTCGGTGAAGAAGTAATGAAGAAACGTATTGAAAATGTAATCGCACATCTGTAAAAAGAATGAGTTTCTTCTATATTAAATAGTATGTGAGATAAAAATCCTCCAACTGGATATCTTGTTCGGTGTGGAGGATTTTCCTGAATACGCAGTTCAAAACATGTACAAAACTAAGTACAAAAACTCGAAAAAAATTTATATAAAATGCTTGCAATATTTTGAAAGGTATGGTATATTAATAACCGCTGTGGCATGATAGCAATGAAGCGCGAGGTTGCCGCTCGGAGAGAGCGGGTTTTCCGTGGAGCGAATGTCAAGTTAGGAAACTGGCGACAAGTCACTGTACAAAATAGGATAGTTCTGCGATTTGGCAGAAGGACCGTGTGAGGGATGGACACGGCGCGGATAAGTGCGCTCTGGACACACACGGGCATGTGTACAGTCACCACTTGTCGTGCTTCGATATAGTACGAATAAGGAGGCGACTTTTTTTATGAGTCAGGTAATGAGAATTACATTAAAAGCTTACGATCATCAGCTGATTGATCAGTCCGCTGGCAAGATCGTTGAAACTGTAAAGAAAACAGGTGCTCAGGTAAGTGGTCCTGTACCGCTGCCCACCAAGAAGGAAGTTGTAACAATCTTAAGAGCTGTTCACAAATATAAAGATTCCAGAGAACAGTTTGAACAGAGAACACACAAAAGACTGATTGATATCATCGCACCTACACAGAAAACAGTTGAAGCTTTATCTCGTCTTGAGATGCCTGCTGGTGTAAGCATCAGTCTTAAGATGAAACAGAAATAATTCAAAAATCAGAGTTATTTCTCAAAAATTTAGTTAATCCGGAATTGGTAATATAGATACCTGTTCTAGGATGAGCACCCTGGTTGTGCTCCGCTGTAGATTAACAGGAGGTAAGAAAAATGAAGAAAGCAATCTTAGCTACAAAAGTGGGTATGACTCAGATCTTCTCTGAAGACGGTACATTAACCCCCGTAACTGTATTGCAGGCAGGACCTTGTGTAGTAACACAGGTTAAGACTGTTGAAAACGATGGTTATTCAGCAGTTCAGGTAGGTTTTGTTGACAAGAGAGAAAAACTGGTTACAAAGCCCCTGAAAGGACATTTTGACAAAGCTGGTGTATCTTATAAGAGATTCATCAAAGAATTCAAACTTGAAAACGCAGAAGAATACTCCGTAAAAGACGAAATCAAAGCTGATGTATTTGCTGCTGGCGACAAAGTGGATGCTACCGCAATTTCAAAAGGTAAAGGCTTCCAGGGCGCAATCAAGAGACATGGACAGCACAGAGGTCCCATGGCTCATGGTTCCAAGTTCCATCGTCATGCAGGTTCCAACGGTTCTGCAACAACTCCCGGCCGCGTATTCAAAGGTAAGAAGATGCCTGGTCAGATGGGTCACGTAAAAGTAACCGTTCAGAATCTGGAAGTTGTAAGAGTAGATGCAGAAGCAGGTCTGATTTTAGTAAAAGGTTCTGTACCGGGACCTAAGAAAGCATTAGTTACTCTGAGAGAAACCGTTAAATCCGGTAAATAATGCTTTTCAAGAAAGGAGGAACTAATAATGGCAAACGTAGCTGTTTACAATATGCAGGGTGAAACAGTTGGTACTATCGAACTGAACGATGCTGTTTTCGGCGTTGAAGTTAACGAACACGTAGTACACGAAGCTGTTGTTGCTCAGCTTGCTAATAAACGTCAGGGCACACAGAGTGCTAAAACCCGCTCCGAAGTAAGTGGTGGCGGTAGAAAACCTTGGAGACAGAAAGGTACCGGTCATGCAAGACAGGGTTCAACAAGATCTCCTCAGTGGACAGGTGGTGGTGTAGTATTTGCTCCCAAGCCGAGAGATTACTCCATCAGACTGAACAAGAAAGAAAGAAGACTGGCTCTGAAGTCTGTACTGACTTCCAAAGTTCAGGATTCCAAGTTCTTCGTATTAGATGAACTGACATTAGATGAAGTTAAAACTAAAAAAGTACAGGCAGTTCTGGATGCGCTGAAAGTTGAAAAAGCTATCATCGTATTACCCGAAAAGGATGAAAAGGTTATCCTTTCCGCAAGAAACATCCCCGGTGTTATGACTGCTCAGGTTAATACAATCAACACATACGACATCCTGAAGTACGATGCAGTTGTTACTACAAAGGTTGGCGTTGCTAAGATCGAGGAGGTATATGCATAATGGCTGATATCAAATATTATGACGTTATCTTAAAACCCGTTGTAACTGAAAAAGCTACAGGTTTTGAAATGGACGAAGCTAACAAATATACTTTCCTGGTTCATGTTGATGCAAACAAGACCATGATCAAGGAAGCTGTTGAAAAAATGTTCGAAGGTACAAAGGTTGTTAAAGTTAACACCATGAACCAGGAAGGCAAGACAAAGAGAAGAGGCAGAACAGTTGGTAAGACTGCTGCTACAAAGAAAGCAATCGTTACTCTGTCCGCAGACAGCAAGAAGATTGATATCTACGGTTCTCTGTAAGACCCGGTGAGGCGCTTATACTCCGCAGGACAAAGGCCTCACAACTATATGACATTAACTTGAAAAGTCATGATAAATCGAAACATTGAAAAAATGTTTACCGAAAGGAGATAAGACAATGGGTATTAAGACATATCGTCCCTATACACCCTCCAGAAGAAACATGACCGGTTCTGATTTCGCTGAAATCACAAAGACAACTCCTGAGAAATCTCTGGTAGTTTCTTTAAAGAAAAATGCTGGTCGTAACAATCAGGGTAAAATTACTGTAAGACACCATGGTGGTGGAAGCAGAAGAAAATACAGAATTATCGATACAAAGAGATATAAAGATGGTATTCCCGGAAAAGTTGTTTCCATCGAATACGATCCTAACAGAAGCGCTAACATCGCTCTGATCAGCTATTTAGATGGTGAAAAGAGATACATCATCGCTCCCGAAGGACTTCAGGTTGGCTGGAAAGTTTACAATGGTCCCGAAGCAGAAGCTAAGATTGGTAACTGCTTACCTTTAGCAAACATTCCGATCGGTACTATGGTACACAACATTGAAATGCATCCTGGTAAGGGTGGTCAGCTGGTTCGTGCTGCTGGTACTGCTGCACAGCTGATGGCTAAAGAAGGCAAGTTCGCTACACTGAGACTTCCTTCCGGCGAAATGAGAATGATCCCCATCATCTGCAGAGCAACTGTTGGTGTTGTAGGCAATGGTGAACATGCCCTTATCAATATTGGTAAAGCTGGTCGTAAACGTCACATGGGTATCAGACCCACAGTTCGCGGTTCCGTAATGAACCCTAACGATCATCCTCACGGTGGTGGTGAAGGTAAGTGTGGTATCGGCCGTCCTGGTCCCTGCACTCCTTGGGGTAAACCGGCACTCGGCTTAAAGACGAGAAACAAGAAGAAACAGTCTAACAAGTACATTGTAAGACGCAGAGACGGCAAATAAGCAGCTTTGACAATTTAAGGAGGTAACTATGGCACGTTCATTAAAGAAAGGGCCCTTTGCAGACGAGAGCTTATTAAAGAAAGTAGATGCTCTGAACGAAGCGAACAAGAAAGAGGTTATCAAAACCTGGTCCCGTCGTTCTACTATCTACCCTTCATTCGTAGGACATACATTCGCTGTTCATGATGGCAGAAGACATGTACCGGTATATGTAACAGAAGACATGGTTGGCCACAAATTAGGTGAATTTGTAGCAACCAGAACCTATAGAGGACATGGTAAAGACGAAAAGAAAACCAGACGTTAGTCTGATTTCAGAAAGGAGGAAACACCATGGCAAAAGGACATAGATCCCAGTATAAGAGAGAGAGAAACGCTCAGAAAGATACAAGACCTAGCGCAAAATTATCCTATGCCAGAGTGCCTGTTCAGAAAGCTTGCTTCGTCTTAGATGCTATCAGAGGCAAAGATGTTGAAACAGCACTTGGTATTTTAAATTATAACCCCAGATATGCTTCATCCGTAATCAAGAAATTACTTGAATCAGCAATCGCAAACGCTGAAAACAACAACGGTATGAACAGAGCAGACCTGTACGTTGCAGAATGCTACGCAAGCAACGGACCGATCATGAAGAGAATCAGACCCAGAGCACAGGGTAGAGCTTACAGAATCGAAAAGAGATTAAGCCACATTACCGTAGTTCTGGATCAGAAATAATAAGGAGGGGCATAATGGGACAGAAAGTTAATCCTCATGGTTTAAGAGTCGGTGTAATCAAAGATTGGGACTCTAAATGGTATGCAGAGAAAGACTTCGCTGATAATCTGGTAGAAGATTACAAGCTGAGAAAGTTTATTAAAAAAGAATTATATTCCGCAGGCATCTCCAAAATCGAAATCGAAAGAGCTGCAGGCAGAGTTAAATTAATCATCTATACAGCTAAGCCTGGTTACGTAATCGGTAAAGGCGGTGCTGAAATCGAAAAATTAAAAGCTAGAGTTCAGAAGATGACTCCCAACAAGCTTTTCATCGATATTAAAGAAGTTAAGAGACCTGACAAAGATGCTCAGCTGGTTGCTGAAAATATCGCTCAGCAGCTGGAAAACCGTGTATCTTTCAGACGTGCAATGAAATCTACCATGTCCAGAACCATGAAATCTGGTGCTCTGGGTATCAAGACTTCCGTTTCCGGTCGTCTGGGTGGCGCTGATATGGCACGTACAGAGTTTTACAGTGAAGGTACTATTCCGTTACAGACACTGAGAGCAGATATTGACTATGGCTTCGCTGAAGCTGACACAACTTACGGTAAAGTTGGTGTTAAGGTTTGGATCTACAAAGGCGAAGTTCTTCCGACAAAGGCTGGTAAGGAAGGGAGCGATAAATAATGTTAATGCCTAAAAGAGTAAAACGTCGTAAACAGTTCCGTGGCAGCATGGCTGGTAAAGCAAGCAGAGGCAATAAGATCAATTACGGCGAATTTGGACTTGTAGCTACAGAACCCTGCTGGATCACATCCAGACAGATCGAAGCAGCCCGTGTTGCTATGACTCGTTATATCAAACGTGGTGGTAAGGTATGGATCAAGATTTTCCCTGACAAGCCTGTTACTGCAAAACCTGCTGAAACTCGTATGGGTTCCGGTAAAGGTTCACTGGAATATTGGGTAGCTGTTGTTAAACCGGGTCGTGTAATGTTTGAAATCGCAGGCGTTTCCGAAGAAGTTGCAAGAGAAGCTTTACGTCTTGCAATGCACAAACTGCCTGTTAAATGTAAAATCGTTTCCCGTGCGGATTTAGAAGGCGGTGCTGGCAATGAAGAGTAAGAAATATTTAGAAGAATTAAATGTAAAAACTGTTGAAGAGTTACAGGGCGAACTTGTAAGCGCTAAAAAGGAACTGTTCAATTTAAGATTTCAGAACGCTACAGGTCAGCTGGAAAATACAGGAAGAATCAAAGAAGTTAGAAAAAACATCGCAAGAATTCAGACTGTTATTGCTGCCAAGGCTAATGCTTAATTAGTGGTATTCCCATAAGGAGGAACTGTTTTGGAAAGAAATTTAAGAAAAACTCGTACAGGTAAGGTTGTTAGCGATAAGATGGACAAAACAATCGTTGTTGCTATCGAAGATCATGTAAAACATCCTCTGTACGGCAAGATCGTTAAAAGAACTTATAAATTAAAAGCACATGATGAAAAGAATGAATGCGGTATCGGCGATACTGTAAAGGTTATGGAAACAAGACCTCTGTCCAAAGATAAGAGATGGAGACTGGTTGAAATCGTAGAAAAAGCAAAATAATCTGTGCTGTGGCCCTGCAAAGGGCTGCGTGATGGAATTTGTTTCTATATGGAACACACGGAAGGGTGTAAAACCCTTTCCGTACTGCAAAACATCCAGCAGAATGTGCTGATGCACATTTTGCCGGAACATCGAAATCCAAAGGATCAGAAAGGAGTTTCAGTCATGATTCAGCAGGAAACCAGACTTAAGGTTGCTGACAACAGCGGAGCAAAAGAACTTCTGTGCATCAGAGTTATGGGTGGTTCCACAAGAAGATATGCAGCAATCGGTGATGTGATCGTTGCTAGTGTTAAGGATGCTGCTCCCGGCGGTATCGTTAAAAAAGGCGATGTAGTAAAAGCTGTAGTAGTTCGTACTGTAAACGCAACACGTCGTAAAGACGGTTCATATATTAGATTTGATGAAAACGCAGCAGTTATCATCAAAGATGACAAGACACCTAAGGGAACACGTATTTTCGGACCTGTAGCAAGAGAGTTAAGAGATAAACAGTTTATGAAAATTGTATCTTTAGCTCCGGAAGTATTATAGGGAGGTGCACACAGTGGCAACTTGCAAGATTAAAAAAGGCGATACAGTTAAAGTTATCGCTGGTAAAGATAAAGACAAAGAAGGTAAAGTTCTGTCCGTAGACGCTAAGAACGGTAAAGTTGTTGTTGAAGGCATCAACATGCTGACAAAACACACAAAACCCAGCGCTGGCAACCCTCAGGGCGGTATCGTTACTGTAGAAGGACCTATTGATATTTCTAACGTTATGTACGTTCACAATGGTCAGGCAACAAGAATTGCTTTCAAGATTGAAGATGGCAAAAAAGTTCGTGTTGCAGTTAAGACCGGTGAAGTAATCGGTTAATCAGGGAAAGGAGGTTCTTCGCTTTGAGTAGATTAAAAGAAACTTATAAGAATGAAATCGTTGATGCTATGATCAAGAAATTCGGTTACAAGAACATCATGGAAGTACCGAAGCTTGAAAAAGTTATCATTAACATGGGTGTTGGTGAAGCTCGTGAAAACGCTAAACTCCTGGATGCTGCTGTTAAAGATATGGAAACCATTTCCGGTCAGAAAGCAGTTAAGACAAGAGCTAAGAAATCCGTAGCTAACTTTAAGATCAGAGAAGGTATGCCCATCGGTTGTAAAGTTACTTTAAGAGGCGAAAAGATGTATGAGTTCGTTGATCGTCTGATCAACCTGGCTCTGCCTCGTGTACGTGACTTCCGTGGTGTTAATCCCAACGCTTTCGATGGCAGAGGCAACTATGCACTGGGTATCAAAGAACAGTTAATCTTCCCTGAAATCGAATATGATAAGATTGATAAGGTAAGAGGTATGGACATCATCTTTGTTACAACAGCAAAGACTGATGAAGAAGCTCGTGAACTGTTAACATTATTCAACATGCCTTTCCAGAAATAACAGGAGGAAATAACAATGGCTAAGACTTCAATGAAAGTTAAGCAGCAGCGTACACCTAAGTTCTCCACAAGAGCTTATACACGCTGCAGAATTTGTGGCCGTCCACATGCAACTTTAAAGAAATACGGAATCTGCAGAATCTGCTTCCGTGAATTAGCATACAAGGGTGAAATCCCCGGCGTAAAGAAAGCAAGCTGGTAGAAATGTCACTGATGCTGTAAGAGCATCCGAAGCAGAGCAAGGAGGAAGACAAAATGACAATGAGCGATCCTATTGCAGATATGCTTACAAGAATCCGTAACGCAAATACTGCAAAACATGATACAGTTGATGTTCCTTCATCCAAGATGAAACTGGCTATTGCAGACATCCTGGTTAAAGAAGGTTACATTGCAAAATATGAAATGGTAGATGAAGGAAGTTTCCAGTCCATCCGTATCACCTTAAAATACGGCAAAGATAAAAACGATAAAGTTATCGCTGGCCTGAAGAAGATTTCCAAACCCGGTCTTCGTGTATATGCAAGCGTAGACAACCTGCCCAGAGTACTTGGCGGACTTGGTATCGCTATCATTTCCACAAACAAAGGTGTTATGACTGACAAAGAAGCTCGCGCTAACAACGTTGGCGGCGAAGTTCTGGCTTACGTTTGGTAAGATATTATATATTTGATTTATTCGATTAATTGTAGTCAAAAATAGATTTCATATAAACAGTGAGTGTGAGGCAGAATAGAAGATTCACATTTACGCTTCACACTTAACTCATATAAGGAGGTACGGGCATGTCACGTATAGGAAGAATGCCAATCGCAATTCCCGCTGGTGTAACAGTTGAAATTGCAGAAAATAATAAAGTGACTGTAAAGGGTCCCAAAGGAACACTTGAAAGAGTATTACCTGCAGAAATGAGCATCAAAGTTGAAGATGCACATGTAGTTGTAACAAGACCTAACGATCTGAAGAGAATGAAAGCTTTACACGGCCTGACAAGAACTCTGATCAACAATATGGTAGTTGGTGTAACACAGGGTTACGAAAAGTCACTGGAAATCAACGGTGTTGGTTACAGAGCTGCAAAACAGGGCAAGAAGCTGGTTCTGTCTCTTGGTTACTCTCACCCCGTTGAGATGATGGATCCCGATGGTATTGAAGCAATCGTTGAGAACCCTAATAAAATCGTAATCAAAGGTATCGATAAAGAAAAAGTTGGTCAGTACGCAGCAGAAATCAGAGATAAGAGACGTCCTGAACCTTATAAGGGCAAGGGTATCAAGTACTCTGATGAAGTGATCAGACGTAAAGTTGGTAAGACAGGTAAGAAGAAATAAGAGAGGAGTGACAGGATATGATTAGTAAAAAATCTAGAAGCATTGTGCGTGTTAAAAAGCACAACAGAATTCGTAATCGTTTTGCTGGAACAAGTGAAAGACCTCGTCTGGCAGTATTCAGAAGCAACAATCATATGTACGCTCAGATTATTGATGACACTGTCGGCAATACGTTAGTATCAGCGTCTACCGTTCAGAAAGAAATCAAGGCTGAGCTTGAGAAAACAAACAATGTGGATGCAGCTGCTTACTTAGGTACAGTTATTGCTAAAAGAGCACTGGAAAAAGGTATCACTACTGTTGTTTTCGACAGAGGCGGCTTCATATATCAGGGCAAAGTAAAAGCATTAGCAGATGCAGCCAGAGAAGCTGGTCTGGAATTCTAATCAAGGAGGAAAACACATGAAACGCGAAATCATTGATGCCAGCCAGTTAGAATTAGAAGAAAAAGTTGTTACAATCAAACGAGTTACTAAAGTAGTAAAGGGTGGTCGTAACATGAGATTCTCAGCACTGGTTGTAGTTGGCGATAAAAATGGCCATGTAGGCGCAGGTATCGGCAAAGCTGCTGAAATCCCGGAAGCAATCCGTAAAGGTAAACAGGCTGCTGAAAAGAGCCTGGTTTGCATCGCATTAGATGAAAACAGAAGTATCCCTCACGACAATATCGGCAAATTTGGCAGTGCATCCGTACTGTTAAAGACAGCTAAAGCAGGTACTGGTGTAATCGCTGGTGGTCCCGCTCGTGCCGTTATCGAACTTGCAGGTATTCAGAATATTCGTACAAAATCTTTAGGTTCCAATAACAAACAGAATGTTGTTATGGCTACAATTGCAGGTCTTGCTAAGCTGACAACTCCTGAAGCAGTAGCTGCAAAACGTGGCAAATCTGTAGAAGAAATCATCGGCTAGGAGGTATTGAGATGGCAGAGAAATTAAAAGTTACACTGGTAAAATCTCCCATTGGTGCAGTGCCGAAGCATGTTAAAACTATCGAAGCACTTGGCCTCAAGAAGATGCACAAAACAGTTGAATTACCGGACAACCCCGCTGTAAGAGGTATGATCTGGCATGTAAAACATTTAGTTAAAGTAGAAGAAATCTAATTATTGAGTCAGGAGGTGCGGGAAATGGATTTATCAACATTAAAACCTGCAGAAGGTTCCAAGAAGAGCGATAGCTTCAGAAGAGGCCGTGGCCATGGTTCAGGAAACGGTAAAACAGCCGGCAAGGGACATAAAGGTCAGAAAGCTCGTTCAGGAGCACCCAGAATCGGTTTCGAAGGTGGTCAGATGCCTTTATACAGACGTCTGCCTAAGAGAGGATTCACTTGCAGAAATTCCAAAGATATCGTTACTGTTAATTTAGACAGATTAAATTGTTTCGAAGATGGCGCTGAAGTTACCATCGAAGCTTTACAGGCAGCTAACATCATCAATAAAACCGGTGATGGCGTTAAGGTTATCGCTACTGGCGAATTAACCAAGAAGCTGAACGTAAAAGTAAATGCTTTCAGTGAAGGCGCTAAAGCTAAGATTGAAGCATTAGGTGGTACTTGCGAGGTAATCTAATATGTTAGAAACACTTAGGAACGCATTTAAGATTAAAGAAGTAAGAGGAAAGCTGCTGTTCACATTTTTTATGTTAATTGTTGTTCGTGCAGGATGCCAGATTCCTGTTCCGGGTGTTAATAACTCAGCAATTGCGGATTTTTTATCAAGTAATTCCGGTGATGCATTCAACTTCTTTGATGCGATGACTGGTGGTTCATTTATGGATATGTCAATATTTGCATTAAATATTACACCATACATTACATCATCAATCATCATGCAGCTGCTTACGATTGCAATTCCGAAATTAGAAGAACTTCAGAAAGATGGAGAGGATGGCCGTAAGGTCATTCTCAAAATCACGAGATATTTAACTGTTGCCCTCGCTTTGATCCAGTCACTGGCTATGTCTATTGGCTTTGGCAACAATGGACTGTACGACGATGGTATCACCTGGCATGCAGTTCTGGTTACGGTAGTGACCATGACAGCAGGTTCTGCAATCCTTATGTGGATCGGTGAGCAGATTACACAGTATGGTGTAGGTAATGGTATCTCAATTGTCCTGTTAATTAATATTGTATCCAGTTTACCTGATGATTTTATGACACTGTATGAAAGATTTGTAGCTTCTCAGACAGTATTCATGAAAGTTATAGCAGTTGTAGTAATTCTTGTATTACTGATTGCAATGGTAACCTTTACCGTAATGCTTCAGGAAGCAGTTAGAAAGATTCCTGTACAGTACGCAAAGAAGATGCAGGGACGTAAGATGGTAGGCGGTCAGTCTTCCCATATTCCGTTAAAGGTTAATACCGCAGGTGTTATTCCTGTCATCTTCGCTTCATCACTGATGACTTTCCCTGTAGTAATCGCAGGATTCTTCAGTAATGTGGATTATTCATCTATAGGTGGAAAAATCCTGCTTTGTCTGAGTTCATCCAACTGGTTCAGAGCAGATTCTCCTGTATATTCAATTGGTTACCTGGCATATGCAGCATTGATCGTGCTGTTTGCATATTTCTATACATCAATTACTTTTAACCCGATTGAAGTTGCGAATAACATGAAGAAACAGGGTGGATTTGTTACCGGTATCAGACCTGGCAAGCCCACAGCTGATTATCTGGCAAGAATCTTAAACTATATCGTGTTTATCGGCGCAATCGGACTTCTGATTGTATGTACGATTCCGATTGTCATATCAGGTGTGTTCAATGTCACTCGATTGTCTTTCATGGGAACATCACTGATCATTATCGTTGGTGTTGTACTGGAAACATTGAAGCAGATTGAATCTCAGATGACGGTACGTAATTATAAAGGATTCTTAAATAGTTAAGATTAACGCATGCCATTCGGCAATTTCTTCCGGGTACGGATGTATCATGGGGGGAACTCCGAATGGGATGCTTTTTTTATAATCTCATTTAAGGAGGGGACAAATAATGAAAATTATTATGTTAGGCGCACCTGGTGCCGGCAAAGGTACACAGGCCAAGATGATTGCTGAGAAATATGGAATTCCGCATGTTTCCACAGGGGATATTTTCAGAGCAAACATCAAAAACGGAACTGAATTAGGAAAAAAGGCTAAAACCTACATGGATGCAGGTCAGCTGGTTCCGGATTCTTTAACTGTAGATCTCTTAATTGACAGAATCTCACAGGAAGATTGTGCAAATGGTTACGTACTGGACGGATTCCCGAGAACCATTCCTCAGGCACAGTGTCTGGAAGATGCTCTCAAAGCAAGAGGAGAAGCAGTTGACTACGCAATTAATGTAGAAGTTCCGGATAGCAACATTGTAAACCGTATGGGTGGTAGAAGAGCATGCGTAACCTGCGGTGCTACATACCATCTGGTTCATATTCCGCCCAAAGCAGAAGGCATCTGCGACAAATGCGGAAGTGAACTGATTCTTCGTGACGACGACAAACCTGAAACTGTACTGAAACGTCTGGGCGTATATCATGAACAGACACAGCCTCTGATCGACTTCTATGGTGCGAAAGGGGTATTAAAAGAAGTAGATGGTACTCAGGATATGAAAGCCGTTTTCGAAGCGATTGTAGAAATTTTAGGAGCATAATAAAATGGCTGTTACAATAAAGTCTGCCAGAGAGATTGAACTGATGAAAGAAGCAGGAAGAATTCTGGCAATAGTACACGATGAGCTGGAAAAGTTCATTCGACCTGGTATTTCGACACTTGATATTGATAAAAAAGGTGAAGAAATCATTCGCAGTTTTGGCTGCATTCCTTCTTTCTTAAATTATAACGGATATCCTGCTTCCATTTGTGTATCTGTTAATGATGAGGTAGTTCATGGAATTCCCAATAAGCATCATATTATTAAAGAAGGCGATATTGTAAGTCTGGATGCAGGTGTTATCTACAAAGGATACCACTCCGATGCAGCAAGAACTTACGGTGTTGGAGAAATCAGCCCGGAAGCCGCAAAATTGATTGAGGTTACGAAACAAAGCTTTTTTGAAGGTATAAAAATGGCAAAAGCCGGTAATCATCTGTATGATATTTCCAATGCCATCGATGCGTATGTACGTCCTTACGGATATGGCATCGTACAGGATCTGGTAGGACACGGTATTGGAAGTCATCTGCACGAAGATCCGGAAATTCCCAACTTCCGCCAGAAACGGAAAGGAATTAAACTGCAGCCAGGTATGACCCTTGCAGTCGAACCCATGATCAACATCGGAAGATGTGATGTGGCATGGCTGGACGATGACTGGACAGTCGTAACAGAGGACGGTTCCTTATCAGCACATTATGAAAATACTATTCTGATCACTGATGACGAACCCGTAATTTTGTCACTCATTCAGTAAATGATTTTTAAATTTAACAGAGTAAGATGTAATCTTTTTTAGGAGGTCTCAAATGTCTAAATCTGACGTTATTGAAATTGAAGGAACAGTAGTTGAAAAGCTTCCCAACGCCATGTTTCAGGTAGAACTGGAAAATGGCCACCAGGTACTTGCACATATCAGCGGTAAATTACGTATGAACTATATCCGTATTCTTCCCGGTGATAAAGTAACCCTGGAACTTTCTCCCTATGACTTAAGCAAAGGCAGAATCATCTGGAGAGATAAATAAGATCATAATTATTAAATAGTATTACGAAATCGTATATTATTTAAGCAGTGAAAGGAAGACACATTGGTTTGCGGGGCAGGAGTCTTCAGAAAATCAATGTGTTTTTTCTTTTCCTTTTGTGAAAAGTTACAGAAAAAAAGTTGTTTTTTTATAAAAAAACACTTGCATAATTTTTTGTTTTATGATAGAATTCACAATGGACTTTTTGAAAGGAGAGTATGACAATGAAAGTAAGATCATCAGTAAAACCCATTTGCGAAAAGTGCAAGATCATTAAGAGAAAAGGAAGTATCAGAGTTATCTGTGAAAATCCTAAACACAAACAGAGACAGGGTTAATTATCTGAAGTTTGTGTCAGCAACTTAATTAGACGGCAGCGGCGTGTTCGAAAGGACAGGCTGATCCAATATATAATTGGTTCTGACAGAAACAGATAATTCTGTCCGGACCACCGGAATTTGCGTATGCGCATTTTGAAGGTACGTACAGGAACCGCAAGACTGCGTGTAGGCAATTTTTCCATGCCATCATGTTCCTCAAGTGATCGAAGACACCATGTGGTGGCATTTGATGAGGCCTGTGCCTGAAAGGCCGGGAAGATGTGTTTTCATGTTTCTGATGACAGAAACGCAGTATTACTAATTAAAGACTATAACGGAGGTGTAAAACACTTATGGCT
The DNA here is from genome assembly GCA_045121095.1 of Lachnospiraceae bacterium. Lineage (GTDB taxonomy): Bacteria > Bacillota > Clostridia > Lachnospirales > Lachnospiraceae > TWA4. Next base: position 29,474 of record JBGVFN010000187.1, read on the forward strand.
CGTATTTCTGGTGTTGACTTACCTAGAGAAAAACGCGTAGAGATCGCTCTTACTTACATCTACGGTATCGGTCCTGCAACATCCAAGCGTCTGCTTGCAGAAGCTAATGTTAATCCCGATACTCGTGTAAAAAACCTGACTGACGATGAAGTTAAGGCTATTGCAGAAGCGATCGATGCAGATCACGTACTGGTAGAAGGTGATTTACGTAGAGAAATCGCTATGAACATCAAGAGACTTCAGGAAATCGGTTGCTACAGAGGCATCCGTCACAGAAGAGGTCTTCCCGTACGTGGACAGAAGACTAAGACCAATGCAAGAACCCGCAAAGGTCCTAAGAAAACTGTTGCAAACAAGAAGAAATAATTACAGGTAAGAATTTAATTCTTTCCGCTTAAACAGTAACGAACAAACGGTATTCAAGATTTTGTTTCGTGGCAGAAGGCCACAGATTAATACTTGAGAAAGGAACCCGACAGGGAAAGGTTAGTTTAAATGGCTACTAAAAAAGTGTCAGCAAGAAAAGTGACTAAAAAACGTGTCAAGAAAAACGTTGAACGCGGACAGGCGCACATTCAGTCATCATTTAATAATACAATCGTAACCCTGACTGATAATCAGGGAAATGCCCTTTCATGGGCAAGTGCAGGCGGTCTGGGATTTAGAGGTTCAAGGAAATCTACTCCCTATGCAGCTCAGATGGCTGCAGAAACTGCAACAAAAGCAGCTTTAATCCATGGTTTAAAATCTGTAGATGTTATGGTTAAAGGACCCGGTTCAGGCAGAGAAGCAGCTATCAGAGCACTTCAGGCTTGCGGTCTGGAAGTAACAAGTATCAAGGATGTTACACCCGTACCTCACAACGGATGCCGTCCGCCCAAACGCAGAAGAGTCTAATAGGAGGAAAGTAAAGTGGCAGTTAATAGAGTTCCGGTTCTTAAAAGATGTAGATCTCTGGCTCTCGACCCCAGCTATTTAGGTGTTGAAAAGAAGTCTAACAGAAATTTAACAAGAGCTAACAAGAAAATGAGCGAGTATGGTCTCCAGATGAGAGAAAAACAGAAAGCTAAATTTATCTATGGTGTTTTAGAAAAACCTTTTAGAAATTATTATGCAAAAGCTAAACGTATGAACGGTATGGTTGGTGATAACCTGATGATCCTTCTGGAAAGAAGAATTGACAACGTTATCTTCCGTGCTGGTTTAGCTCGTACCAGAAGAGAAGCTAGACAGATCGTGGATCACAAGCAGCTCCTGGTAAACGGCAAGAAGGTTAACATTCCTTCTTACCAGATCAAAGCTGGTGATGTTATCACCGTTAAAGAAACAAAGAAAGACTCTCAGAGATATAAAGATATTCTGGAAGTAACAGCAGGCAGAATCGTACCTGAATGGATTGATGTTGATACTGAAGCATTAACTATCACAATCAAATCTATCCCTACAAGAGAAATGATTGACGTTCCGGTTAACGAAATGCTTATCGTCGAATTATATTCCAAATAATTAAGTACTGATCAGTCAATAGTAACCCGTCAATCCAACATCCTTTAAGGAGGCTCTTAAATAGTGTTTGATTTTGAAAAGCCCAACATTGAGATCGTAGAGATTTCAGAAGATAAAAAGTACGGTAAATTCGTTGTAGAACCGCTGGAACGCGGATATGGTACGACACTTGGCAACTCCCTTAGAAGAATCATGTTATCTTCTTTACCGGGATGTGCAGTAAGCCAGGTTAAGATTGAGGGTATTCAGCATGAATTCAGCCCGATCCCCGGTGTAAAAGAGGATGTAACTGAAATCATCATGAATATTAAAAGCCTTGCGATTAAGAATAACAGTGATTCCAACGAAGTAAAAACTGCGTACATCGAGTTCGAAGGCGAAGGTGTGGTTACAGCGGCAGACATTCATACAGACTCCGATATTGAAATTTTAAATAAGGATCTTGTGATTGCAACCCTGAATGGTGGTACTGACAGTAAGCTGTACATGGAGCTTACAATTTCCAAAGGCAGAGGCTATGTCAGCGCAGAACGCAACAAAGATGACGATCTGCCCATCGGCGTAATTGCTGTAGATTCTATCTACACACCTGTAGAGAGAGTAAATCTGAAAGTTGAGAACACTCGTGTTCGTCAGATTACTGACTTTGATAAGTTAACCCTGGATGTTACCACAAACGGTACCCTTGCTCCCGATGATGCTGTAAGCTTTGCTGCAAAAGTATTAAGCGAGCACCTGAATCTGTTCATCGACCTTTCCGAGAATGCAAAAGACATTGATGTCATCGTTCCCAGAGATGAAGATGGCCCCAGCAAGGCTCTTGAGATGAATATTGACGAACTGGAACTTTCCGTTCGTTCATACAACTGTCTGAAGAGAGCAGGAATTAATACAGTTGAAGAACTTTGCAACAGAACACCTGAGGATATGATGAAAGTTCGTAACCTTGGCAGAAAGTCTCTGGAAGAAGTTCTCGCTAAATTAAAAGATCTCGGACTGGAATTAAACCCCAGCGAAGAGTAATCGCGAAAACTGTAAGCCATGCTGGCATGGCGAAGTTTGAGCAAAAAATCAAATTTTCAGACCCGGAACGGTAAGTCCGCAGGCGCGCTCCGGGTTCCTTTTGTAAAAAAGACAAGATAAGCATAGCTTATTCAATAAAGGAGTAAATGGGCGGAACAGTAAGTCCAAAAAGGCATGATCCCGTTACTCCATTCAATTATGGAGGTATTATATCATGGCAGGATATAGAAAATTAGGTAGAACATCTGATCAGAGAAAAGCTTTATTAAGAAGCCAGGTAACAAGCCTGTTATATCATGGAAAAATCAAAACAACTGAAGCTAAGGCTAAAGAAATCCGTAAGATCGCTGAAGGCCTGATCGCTATGGCTGTTAGAGAATGTGACAACTACGAAGAAGTTACTGTAACTGCTAAAGTTGCTCGCAAAGATAAAGATGGCAAGAGAGTAAAAGAAACTAATGCAGAAGGTAAGAAAGTAACTGTTTACGATGAAGTTGAAAAGACTATCAAGAAAGATAAGCCTTCCAGACTGCATGCTAGAAGACAGATGCTGAAAGTTCTTTACCCTGTAAAAGAAGTTCCCGCAGCAGCTGCTGGTAAGAAGAAAAATACCAAAGAAGTAGATATGGTTGCAAAACTGTTCGATGAAATCGCTCCTCAGTACAAGACCCGTCAGGGTGGTTACACCAGAATCGTTAAGATTGGTCAGCGTAAGGGCGATGCTGCTATGGAAGTTCTGATTGAATTAGTTTAATTTCTACTGATTTATATCGCACACAAAGGAAGTCAGGCTATTATAGTCTGGCTTCTTTTTATTTCCCCCAAGGCACAATGCAAGCGGAAATGCTTACAGAATGAAAATTTATCCTGTGCGAAACAAGTACTTAATTCGTGTAAGGCTACCAGGCAGATACCATGTGCACAAATGAACAGTTTTTTATAGCGCTTATGTATTTTTACGGAAAATATTACAGAAAATGTGGATTTTGCGAGGGTTTTGCTTGCATAATTGACTCAGTGAGTGTAATATAAATGTGTTTTAGTTAAAACATTAACGGAATGTTACACCTAATATCATTTACAGGAGAGTAGTCAAATGAATTTCATCAAATTAGTGGAGCTGGTTCACAATTACATCACTCGTGATGAGGATGGAGAGGTAGAGGAAGTGAACCGTGCTGTGGACGGTGTAAATGCAGAAATTCACGAGGGTGAATTTGTTGCCGTTCTGGGGCATAATGGCTCAGGAAAATCCACATTGGCGAAGCATCTGAATGGATTATTGTTTCCAGATGAAGGAACAGTCTGGATTGGTGGTTATGATACAAAAGACGAAGAGAGCCTTTTAAAAATCCGCCAGACTACAGGTATGGTTTTCCAGAACCCGGATAACCAGATTATTGGTAGTGTTGTTGAAGAAGATGTGGCTTTTGGACTGGAGAATATTGGCGTAGAGACCAAGACGATCTGGGACCGTGTTGCAGAAAGTCTGGAAGCAGTAGGCATGACTGCCTACAGAGAACAGTCTCCCAACAGACTGTCCGGTGGACAGAAGCAGAGGGTTGCCATTGCAGGCGTTATGGCCATGCGTCCGAAATGTATTGTTTTGGATGAGTCTACAGCCATGTTGGATCCCGTGGGAAGAAAAGAAGTTATGCGGACGATCAGCCAGCTGAATAAGGAAGAAGGCATCACCGTTATTTTAATTACGCATTATATGGAAGAAGCAGTACGCGCTGACCGGGTATTTGTTATGCATGGAGGACATTTAGTAATGGAAGGAACTCCCAAGGAGATTTTTTCTCAGGTTGAAACACTGAAGTCCTATCATTTGGATGTGCCTCAGGTCACAGAATTAGCTTATGAACTGAATAAAGAAGGAATCATGCTTCCGTCAGATATTTTAACGGTAGATGAGATGGTGGATAAATTATGTCAATTAAATTAGAACATATTTCATTGGATTACCAGGATGGCGGAAGAACGATTCATGCGCTGAAGGATATTAACCTGGAGATACTGGACAACCAGTTTATTGGTCTGATCGGCCATACGGGATCAGGCAAATCTTCTTTGATCCAGCATTTAAATGGTTTGATCCGTGCCACATCCGGTACGATTTATTATAATGGAGAAAATATTTACGCAGAAGGCTACAGTATGCGTCAGCTGCGCAGTAAAGTAGGTCTGGTTTTTCAGTATCCGGAGCATCAGCTGTTTGAAGTAGATGTATTTACGGATGTATGTTTTGGACCGAAAAATCAGGGACTTTCCCAGGAAGAAATAGAAGCGCGGGCAAAAGAAGCTCTGGATCTGGTTGGTCTGGATGAAAGCTATTATAAAAAGTCACCTTTTGAACTATCCGGCGGACAGAAGCGTCGTGTGGCGATTGCAGGTGTTCTGGCCATGAACCCGGAAGTTCTGGTTCTGGATGAACCTACAGCCGGTCTGGACCCGAAAGGCCGTGATGAGATCCTGACTCAGATCAGTAAGCTGAAAAAGGAACGTCACATGACGATTGTACTGGTTTCTCACAGCATGGAAGATGTTGCGCGGTTTGTGGATCGACTGATTGTTATGAACAAAGGTGAAGCAGTATATGATGGCACTCCCAGAGAAGTATTCCGTCATTACAAGGAACTGGAAAAGATTGGTCTTGCAGCACCTCAGGTAACTTATCTGATGTATAAGCTGAAAGAGAAAGGCTTTGATGTAAATACCGACATCATTACCGTTGAAGAAGCCAGAATTGAACTGATGCGGGTTTTTGGGAGGAAACAGTCATGATGAGAAAGATTACACTTGGCCAGTATTATTCTGTTGAATCCTTTGTACACAGTCTGGATCCCAGAGTAAAACTGTTTGCCACAATGATATATGTAATATCTTTATTTGTTGTTAATAACTGGCTGGGATATCTGGTTGGAGCAATCGCTCTGGCAGCGTATATTCGGGCATCCAAAGTACCATTTTCGTTTATTATCCGTGGTCTGAAACCGATTATTTTCCTGCTGTGCTTCAGTGTGTTATTTAATCTGTTTCTGACAGATGGCGGACAGGTACTGGTAAAATTCTGGATTCTCCAGATTACCACACAAGGTGTGAAAACTGCAGTTTTCATGGCCATCCGCCTGATTCTGCTGATCATCGGTTCCAGTATTATGACCTATACGACCACACCGAATCAGTTGACAGATGCCATGGAAAAGAGCCTTGGATTTTTAAAGAAGATCAAAATACCGGTTCATGAGCTGGCTATGATGATGTCCATCGCTTTGCGTTTCATTCCCATTCTGGTAGAAGAAACCGACAAGATTATGAAAGCTCAGATGGCCCGCGGCGCAAACTTTGAAGAAGGCGGTTTGATTCAGAAGGCAAAAGCCATGGTGCCTATTCTGGTACCGCTGTTTATCTCTGCATTCCGCCGTGCAACGGATCTGGCGTTAGCCATGGAAGCACGCTGTTATCATGGCGGAGAAGGCCGTACCAAGATGAAACCGCTGAAATATGCGCATTGCGACCATGTAATGTATGCAGCATTTGCAGTGTATTTTGTATCTATGGTAGGTACACGTTTCCTGCCGCTGTAGGGAGCGAAAACTGCTGTTACATGATGTAGTATGTAGATGTTGTAATGGAAATATCTGCTGACGCAGACATCACCATAACTGAAAGTATAAAATCATAAAAATATCATTTTCATCCCATGTTTCGTTCTGGAATCATGGGATGAAATGGTATGAGGAAAATGAGAGCAAACTATGAAACGAATCAAATTAATTGTGGCCTATGATGGTACCCGATATTCCGGCTGGCAGGTGCAGAATAATGGGGAAACCATAGAAGGCGTATTGAATCGGACCATTTCAGAGCTGACAGGAGAGGAAATTACGGTCATTGGAGCCAGCCGCACCGATGCCGGTGTGCATGGTTTGGGAAATGTGGCGGTATTTGATACAGAAAGCCGGATTCCAGGGGAGAAATTTGTATTTGCATTAAATGTGCGTTTGCCGGAGGATATACGGATTCAGGATTCCTGTGAGGTTCCTCTGGATTTTCATCCAAGAAAATGTGTCAGTACAAAGACTTATGAATACCGGATTTTAAACCGGAAATTTGAGCTGCCCTGTGAGCGGTATACTTCATATTTTTATCATCGTCCTTTGAACCTTGAGGCCATGCGCCAGGCGGCGTCTTATCTGGTGGGGGAGCATGATTTTAAAAGCTTTTGTTCCATTCATACGCAGACATTAACAACCGTGCGGACAATTTACAGCATTGATGTGGATAAGTGTCAGGATATGATTACCATTTGTGTAAAAGGCAGCGGTTTCCTTTATAATATGGTGAGAATTATTGCAGGGACATTAATTCAGGCAGGAATCGGTGCATTTCCACCGGAGCATGTGAAAGAGATGCTGGAAGCTCTGGACCGGCAGGCAGCCAGCCAGACTGCACCCGCAAGAGGACTTCGGCTGGTGGAGATTCAATATGAAGAGGATAGTCCGGGAAGTCTGCGAGGGAACAGCTGAACTTTTTGTTAAAAACAAAGCGAAAACTCTGCACATTTTTGTACAATATTTCATATTTTTAAATTATAAGTTGGTTTGAAAATACAAATATTGACTATATAATTGTACAGTGATATAATTGTTTGTGGGATTAGTGTATACAGAAAAGAGGCGATAGACAGATGAAGAGTAGAAAAACAGGTATTTTTACAGAAATTATTATAATCGTACTGTCTATTGTTCTGGCGGGCAGCTGTCTGCTTTATGCTGGAAGAAATATTGTCTCTTCCAGCAATGGAATGGATTCTGTTTTTGAATCAGATTCCATGCAGAAACAGCATATAAGCAAAAGTAAGGTAGTAAAGGCTTTGGATAATTTTGATTGTGAAGAAGTCTTAAGCTATCGGACAGGGAGAGATACTATTTCCAGAGAATCCCTGCGTCTTTTCAGATTTGCCTTTTCGAACCTGATACTGCGTAGTTTCTCAAACCCTCTAATCAGAGGTTTTTTAAGCAATTCCAATTACGACTGTTTTTCAAATACAGTTATAATCAATTACATTCACGATATTGACGGAAAAATAAAAGATTAACATTCATCTGTGATTCTAACAAATTTCCAATTTAAGCAACCATTTATGTAATCCCGAATTATTTGAGCATGAAGTACGAAAGTGTCTCTGAAAAATCATTCAGGCAATCTGCGCGCCATTTTTGGCTAAATTTTTCAGATACACTCTAATGGGGATCTGTAATATTTTCAGCAAATTTTACAGGTTTTATTTGTGTTGCTTTTTTTATGATTTTGTTATCATGCTGTTAATCTGGAGGTTATTTTATGTCAATATTAATAGATATACTTATTATAATTCTTGGCCTTACTCTGGTATTCGGGGGCCTTGTTGGATGGCTGATCAAGCTGGCTATTTCCAGGAAAAAAAATGACTCATCGTGTTTATGTGAAAATTCAAAAAGAAGAGTAGCATTTTATTTAGAGAAAGGAGATCATGATGGAAACATATAAATTTTTATTGGATTTGGCATTGATTTTACTGAGTACCAAGCTGTTGGGTCTGCTTACCCGTAAATTTAATATGCCTCAGGTAGTTGGTGCGTTACTTGCTGGTCTGATCCTTGGACCAGGTTTATTAAATATTATTTCTCAAACGGATTATATTATGCATAGTGCAGAAGTTGGTGTGGTTATGCTGATGTTCTGTGCTGGTATGGAAACGGATGTTACAGAATTAAAAAAGGCGGGCAAAGCATCTTTAGTGATTGCGATGATCGGTGTGATTGCTCCCTTAATTGGTGGTTTTGCAGTGGCATGGTTTTTCAATCGACCGGGTGTCATTGAATCAGATGCCAGTGTCAGTCTCTTACTGCAGAATTTATTTATCGGTGTTATCCTGACTGCAACTTCTGTAAGTATCACCGTTGAAACATTGAAAGAGCTGGGTAAACTGAAAACAGGAGCAGGCAATGCAATTTTGGGAGCAGCTGTTATTGACGATATTCTGGGAATTATTGCATTAACCATTATCAGCAGTATGGCAGACAGCTCTATAAACATTGGTATTGTTTTATTGAAAATTGTCGGTTTCTTCCTGTTTGCTGGTGTTGCAGGATATATCTTTTATAAATTTTACAGCAGCTGGTGTGCGCGTTCGGAAAGAGTGCTGCAGCGTCACGCTATCATAGTATTTGTATTCTGTCTTCTGATGTCTTATAGTGCGGAAAGCTTTTTCGGAGTTGCGGATATTACAGGTGCTTATATTGCCGGTATGATTATTTCCCTCCTGCAAAAGGAAACGGAAGAAGACCTGGCTTCCCGGTTCAGTGTATTATCTTACCTGTATTTATCTCCGATTTTCTTTGCAAGCATTGGTTTGAAAGTTGTTCTTCCGGATATGAACGCACAGATCATCGGTTTTGCAGTCGTCCTCACACTGGTTGCAATTCTCACCAAGGTAATAGGCTGCGGACTGGGTGCCAAACTTTTCCATTACAGCAACCATGAGTCACTTCAGATTGGTGTTGGTATGATTTCACGTGGTGAAGTAGCACTGATTGTTGCCAGCAAAGGAGAAGCCCTTGGCATGATGGGAACACAGTTTATGGGACCTGTAGTTATCGTGGTTATTATTACCACAATCGTCACCCCGGTTCTGTTAAAATGTGTATTTAATTTTTCGAGTAAAAAAGCATAGTTTCCGAAAACGGATTACGTTAGCTGCTCAGCCTGCCGGCTGAGCAGTTACTGATTATAAAAAAATAAAAAAATAATTGACATAATTACCAATCTATATTACAATAAAAAAGCTGGTTTGCGCATGGCGGGCCCGGACATCCCGGTATAGCTGCATAATCGGTAACTTATTCATGTCGAGAAGTGGATAGTGAGGAGATTCTCCAGCTCCGGACCTATTCGTGTTCGATTTATAGATATTTTAAATCAGGAGGAATTTTTCATGAAGACATACGTGCCTAGCGCAGCTTCAATTGAAAGAAAATGGTATGTAGTTGATGCCGAAGGTATGACACTGGGTCGTCTGGCATCAGAAGTTGCAAAGATTTTAAGAGGTAAGAACAAAGCAATCTTCACACCTCATCTTGATACAGGTGATTATGTTATCGTTGTTAATGCAGACAAGATTAAAGTAACTGGTAAGAAACTGGACCAGAAGATCTACTACAGCCACTCTGCTTATGTTGGTGGTATGAAGACTACTACTTTAAAAGAAATGCTTGCTAAGAAACCCGAAAGAGTTGTTGAACTGGCTGTTAAAGGCATGCTTCCCAAAGGACCTTTAGGAAGACAGATGTACAAAAAACTGTTTGTTTACGCTGGACCTGAACACAAACATGCTGCTCAGAAGCCTGAAGTAATCACTTTTTAAGAGGTCTGAAAGGAGAATATAACAATGGCTAAAGTATCTTACTATGGAACAGGTAGAAGAAAAACAAGTGTTGCCAGAGTTTACTTAACACCTGGTACAGGCAACATTGTAATCAATAAAAGAAGTCTGGATGAATATTTCGGTCTGGAAACCTTAAAGGTTATCGTTCGTCAGCCTCTGGTTGCAACCGAAACTGCAGATAAATTTGACGTTATGGTTAACGTATACGGCGGTGGCTTCACTGGCCAGGCTGGTGCTATCAGACATGGTATCTCCAGAGCTCTGTTAAAA
>JBGVFN010000188.1:0-4425 GCA_045121095.1 Lachnospiraceae bacterium
CGGTGGTTTCTTTCTGATCCTGTGTGCTGCCGCATGCAGCAAGAAGCAGAATGATGCTCAAAAAAAGAGCTGTAAGCCGTAAATAGTTCTTTTTCATTTTTATAAAGTCCTTTCCTGATAATTTTTATTAGATTTATAATATATATAAAAAATAAGAATGTCAATGAAAAAGAAAGATTATAATGCGGTTTTGTTTGATATTATCATGTTTTAATCTGTTTTATTTATTAAAAAAAGAGAATTTTGTAATTTTACTACGTTTTACAGAATTGTGCTGCATTTTACAGAAATAAGAAAATAAGCGTATCAGAAATAATTCATGATACGCTTATTCGGGGAAATTTATGGAAGCTTTTCGTATTTATTTAGATATCAGTTCCCATGGAAGCAATCGCTTTCGCTGCCGCAACTCTTCTTTTTTCAAGAAGATCTTCCAGTTCGTCGTTTTCTACCAGTTTCAGCGCGGAAGTGGGACAGACTTTAACACAGGTAGGACCGCCTTCAATACCAGTGCACAGGTCACATTTATTTGCAACAACCCGTTCCTGTCCATTGTTTAAAAATACATTGGTGAGTGTAACCATATCAATGGCACCGAAAGGACAGGCTGTCATACATGCCTTGCAGCCAATACAATTTTTTTGGTCGAGAATAACAGCGCCTTCTATGATGGAAATACAACCTTCTGCGCAAGCGGTCATACAGGCGGGACTTTCACAATGTTTACACTGAATCGGAACAGAAAGTGCAGCAGTTTTTACCATGTGAAGCTTCGGATTGAAAGAAAAGCCATCAGGATTGCCATAGAAGAAATCTTCCCCTGCGTGTGCAACAGCGCAGCCTGCCATACAGGTGCGACATCCCATACAGAGCTCAGGATTTGCTTTAATGAAACGATTCATATTAATTGCCTCCTTTCACTGTTGCGGGAGCCTTAACGCCGCCGATTTTCTGGGTGCCAGTGCATTTGATACCCATTCTCTCCCGTAACTCACGATATTCGTTGAGCAGGTACTTTTCTGCCCAAATCTGATTATCGATCTTTTCAACACGACAGTTACAGTACTTAAATTCCGGTGTGCCGGAGTAGGGATCAAGATTTGCACCAACGGTCAGTTCGTTGCAGGCACCAATCCACCACTGATAGGTCATATAGGTGGAACCTTTAGCAACACGTTCAGTAGCCAGACATCTTGTCATACACCAGCCACGTTTATTGATAACCTTAACCAGATCTCCGGTTTTGATGCCAAGTTCTGCACAATCTTCGGGGCTCATCTGAATCCAGCCAGGCTCATCTTCCATGCCGCGCAGTGCACGGCAGTTACCACTCATAGTGCGAACGGAATAGTGGCCAACCTCACGAACCGTACAGAAAGAAAGGGGGAATTCTTCATTTTCCACTTCATAAGGTGCACGCCAGTCGGTTGCATAGAACAGTCCACGTCCATTTTTTCTGGAAAAATGTCCGTCTTTATGCAGGAAGGAAGTACCGGTGTCGCTCATATCCTTATCACGGCAGGGCCACTGAACGCCTCCCAGTTTTTCCAGTTTTTCATAAGTAGCGCCAGTGAAGTTCGGGCACAGATCAATCAATTCATTCCAAATCTGTTCGGTATTATCATAATGCATGGGATAGCCCATTGCAGTAGAAATAAGGCACAGGATTTCCCAGTCAGTTTTTACATCGCCCTGAGGTTCAAGAACTTTGCGAATACGCTGGAATCCTCGGTCACAGCAGGTATAAACACCGTCATGTTCACCCCAGGCAGTGCCAGGAAGAACAACATCTGCATGTTCAATGGTTTTATTCATGAAGATATCCTGAACAACAACAAAATCCAGTTCTTCCAGGGTTTCACGAAGTTCACCCAGATGAGGATCAGACTGGCCTGGATCTTCGCCAAAGATATAGTAAGCATGCAGACGTTTATGGGGGTCTTCAATGCCAAGGACATTTTCAGGAACCCGGGTAAGCTGAATGCCAATATTAGGAGATAATTCTACACCCCATGCCTTTTCAAATTTTGCTCTGGCTTCGGGATCGGTAACAGACTGGTAACCAGGATAATTATTGGGCAGTACACCCATATCACAGGCACCCTGCACGTTGTTCTGACCGCGGACAGGGCCAACGCCGGTTGCCCATCTGCCGAAATTACCGGTCATCATTGCCATATTTGCACAGCCTTTTACCACATCAACCGCCTGACCGAACTGGGTAACACCCATACCCCAGAGAATAACAGAGTGTTTGCTGCCTGCATAAATACGTGCTGCTTTACGAATATCAGCAGCGGGAACATTGCAAATGGATTCCACATATTCCGGGGTATATTTTTTGATAATTTCAATAAATTCATCAAAACCTTCTGTATGTTCTTCAATGAATTTTTTATCCATTAAGCCTTCGTTATAGATAACATTGCACATTGCATTAACTAAAGCCAGGTTGGATCCGCCTTTGATCTGAAGGTGCATATCAGCAATTTTAGCAGTTTCAATGATACGAGGATCTGCACAGATAATGGTAGCCCCTTTCTGTTTGGCAGCAATTACTCTGCGGTGAACGATAGGATGGCTTTCCGCGCTGTTATAACCAATATTGAAAATAACTTCTGCATCTTCAATTTCATGTACACCAAGAGACATGGCACCTTCACCCAGAGAATACAACAGACCAGCAACGGAAGGACCATGACAGACACGGGCGCAGTGATCGATATTGTTGGTTCCGATACAGGCACGGGCAAATTTCTGGGCAATGTAGTTTGCTTCGTTACCCGGACCACGGGCACAGCCGGTGACCATGATAGCGTCCGGTTCGTATTCCTGTTTAATTCTGTTGAGGTTTTCTGCAACAAAGCTAACTGCTTCATCCCATTCCACAGGAACTAATTCACCATTTTTTCTAATAAGTGGTTTGGTCAAACGTTTGGTCAGAATCTGAGGGTCATTGAGATAGTCCCATCCGTAGCGGCCTTTAAGACAAAGTGTTCCCTGGTTGGTTCGGCCATTTGCCGGTTCTGCTTTGATAATTCTGTTTTTGTCAGTATCTACAGTGAACAGAATCTGGCAGCCTGCACCACAATACGCACATGTGGTTTGAACTTGTTTGATAGACATAAAGTCCTCCTTTACTTAATCCCCAGAATCCTTTTCAAATATGGAAAGCAGCATCGTTTCCAATACTACCCGAGCGGTCAGTATCCATGGAAAAACTTTAGGATGAAAGACTCGGAAAGGGGTGTTGATTGATAGAAAAATATTAACATGATTTATAGATTGGGTCAATAAATCACGGCTAAAAAATTGTTAAAAAATTAACTAAACTTTTTCGGCTTCCAAGCATTGAAAATTAGTAATAATATTACAAAAAAAGACATAAAGAAACAGATTAACTAAAAAAAAATTACAAATCAGAAGGGGATATTAGTAATATTTTTACAAATAAGATTAACTGTAAAAATAGAAATTGTGCTATACTGTTGTACTATTAAGAACATAGACACTGTTCGGAAGTTTTCCAGTAAACGGACTGAGTGTGGTTGCGAAAACTCTAAAAATAGATTAAACTAAAGGAAGTGTAAAAGAGTTATTTTAACCTGGGAGGAATTTGAAATGAAAATCAGTGCAAGAAATCAGTTAAAAGGAAAAGTAGTAAAAGTGGAAAAAGGTGCAGTAAATTCTATCGTCGTTCTGGATATCGGCGGCGGTAACCGTATTACCTCTACTGTAACCAATGCAGCAGTGGAAGAACTGGGGCTGCAGGAAGGTGTTGATGCATATGCATTGATCAAAGCTTCCAATGTATTACTTGGAGTGGAAGATTAGTACAAAGTAAACAGATAAGAATGGATGATGGAAATTAAATGAGTACGAAAACTTTCTATACGGCCCAGGAAGTGGCCGATCTTTTAAAAATAAAGAAAACAACTGTTTATGAATTGATTAAAAAGAAGCGGCTTCCTTCTTCTAAGGTAGGAAAGCAGCTTCGGATCAGTCAGGCAGATCTGGATATGTATTTAAACCAGAATTCACAGTCTGGAAATAGTGGAAGAGCGGGCCAATATGTGGGTTCGGAGCCGATGGAAAGTCCCGGAAATGCAGAATTGCTGAAAATGACAGAAAACAGTGGTCCAGCACCACAGCCGGTGCTGCTGGCCAATACCATGGATAATGCTTTGCGCACCAGAGATTATCTGCGCAACAACAATGGTTTGATCATCAGCGGGCAGGATGAGCTCATTTCGGTTTTTTGTGCTTACTTTCAGCTGGAATTGGAAAGTCTTCCTGTTATTCAGCATTCGCTGACCGCGTATGACAGCCTGTATTCCTTGTATTTTGAAAAAGTCCATGCGGCTTTTGTTCCTATTTTACAGGGGGATGAGGCATGTTTGCGTCATTTGGTTCCCGGTGTTCCGT
>JBGVFN010000189.1:0-2931 GCA_045121095.1 Lachnospiraceae bacterium
GAAGTATTCCTCATTTTATATGCAGTTTTAAAACCAAAGAAATTTTATCTTCCGGTATTCCAGAGCCTGACTTCATTTATGGGATATTCCATTTTCGTTGCACAGGACTGGTCATTGCCGATTCAGTATATGCCATTTATCACACTGGCGGTACTGTTCCTGACAGGATATGAAGTATATAAATATGTGAATGACCCTGAGAATCAGGACGTGGAAGCAATTGGGGAGGTGGCCTCATGTTAGATAAATTTTTAAGAGACAACCTCATACATGGAGAATTTTCCATTGGCAAGTTTAGAATTGCATTTTTAGATATTTTGCTGACTGTCTGCATTACAGGAGCAGCTGTAATGATTCGCAAAGCGATTTTCGGGATTTCTGAAAATCCGGGTGTGAGCGGTGGCATGACGATGCTTATTTACTGTGTGCTGGATTTTGTATTGGCGTTTTTGATGGCGGCATTTGTGTGGAAAACAACTGAAAACCGCCTGAAGGTGGTAGGTGTTTATTCTCTGGCAGTCATCTGGCCGGCAATCGCAGGAAACAGTGCATTAAATGGCGGATTTGAGGTAGTATTTGCAGTGATTCTTGTGGCACTGCTTTGTATAATCGGCATCAAGAAGGTTTACAATATGAAAACTTTCTGGTTGGTGACGATTTTGACATGCATTTTCCAGATTGCACAGGGAGATGCCCCAACGACAAAGCTTACCAACTATTGGCCGAACATTTACACACTGTTTAGTGAAACAGGCTATTACAATGAATACGGATATGCAGGGAAGCTCCTTGTGATTGGTATTTTATTGATGATTTTTTATTACATTTCCAAGAAAAAGGAAATGAAGATGATACCGGAACTTTTGGTGGCATCTGGACTGTTTGTCAGTCTGTTTATCAGTGCATTCTATCCGTTTATGAATTACAGAAGCGGATTGCTTGCCAATGTGTTTGCACTTTTAATATTTATTCAGAATAAAAATAAATTTTATGTACCAATGGCAATGTGCATCATTTCCTATGTATCCTACGGTTACTTTTACAATGGAGAAATCGGGGTGTTTTTCTGGATGTATGCACTGGGCTTAGTGGTGCTGATGCTGGATGCAGGAGTTTATCTCTACCAAAAGCTTCAGAAATAAGGAAGACGCATGAAACAGACACAGTTAGAGTATATAAATGGGTTAAAAGGGATTGGTGCAGGTATTGTATATCTGTGCCATTTCGTGTTTGCATTCTACTATGGAATGTATAGTTTAGAAGCGGCAGATTGTCATCTGCCGGGAAATTTGGACATTTTGATCGGGCAGTCGCCGCTAAATACGCTCTTTAGCGGAAATTTTGCGGTAAGACTTTTCCTTGTGATGAGTGGATATGTGCTCTGCCTTGGCTATTTTAAGACAAGGGATAAAAAACGTCTTGTGACAAGTGCCTGCAAACGATATATCCGTCTGCTGCCGCCGATTCTGGTGAGCAATGTGCTAATCTGCCTGTTGATGCTCCTTGGAGCATTTCGAAATGTGACGGTATCAGAACTTACAGGATCTCCTTGGCTTGCAGGATTTAACCGCTGTGAAGCAAATTTCTTAGACGCGGTGCTGGAAGCAGTATTTGGTTGTTTCTTTGTAGGAACGAATCAGTTTAACGGTGTACTATGGACCATTCCGTTTTTATTTTTAGGAGCGCTGCTGGTATACGGTGTGGCGTGGCTTATCGGAGACAAAAAATGGAGATATGTGGTTTATGCAGTGATTGGTATAGCGGTGTTATTAACTGATTACGCCGGAATCTTCTTCGGATTTGTACTCTGTGATGTGACGCATACTCAGGACAAGCTGGTGAACTGGGTGAAAAAACAGAAATGGCTTTTATGGATTGTCTTTGCGCTGGGATTATATTTAAGCTCATATCCGTCAGCAGGGACACATCTGGATGGAACAATTTATGGAATCATTCCAATCGTCATGGTGGTACCATTCCATCTGATGGGAGCACTTCTTCTGGTAGCAGCAGTTGTGTGTTTAGAACCGTTACAGAAGTTCTTTGGCTGGAAACCGTTTGTGAAGCTTGGAGATATTTCCTACAGCTTGTATCTGGTACATTTTCCGGTCATTGCGACACTGGGATGTTTCCTGTTTGAATTACTTTATGGAAAAATGTCTTATCATCTGGCGGTGCTGCTGGTATTTGTAGTTACAACTGCGGCGGTACTTGGAATTTCAGTGCTGTTCCGAAAATATATTGAACCTTTGGGTAAAAAGGGAGAACTTTATGTTAAAAAACTCGTTAACAAAAAAAGCGCATAGAGAAGCCTGGCTGGATATAGCGAAAAGCTTTTGTATTGTGATGATTGTGATCAGTCATACAAGCATTCGTATTCCGGTGGTAACCTTTTTGGCGGGTATGTTCTTTATTCCTCTGTTTTTTGTATCAGCGGGATATACTTACCGCAATAAAGGGGAAGGCTTCAAAACGTTTGCAATGGATAAGGCAAAACGTCTGCTCATTCCATACTTTATCTGCAACATTTTGCTGGTGGGCTATTTTACAGTGACAGGCGGTTTTTCGAAACCTGCCTTACTTGGGATTTTTTATTCCAGATCCATGCTTATGGCACCGGGCAGTGTGTGGAATATGGGGTTAATGAACTGTTTGAATGCTCCAACATGGTTTTTGACCTGCATCTTTTTGGCTTACTGCATTTATTATATGATTGATTGTAAGTGTGAGGATGCTTCAAAACGAAGAAAGCTGATTTTAGCGGCTATGGCGGCAGGGATTTTACTTGCGAAGATATCGCCGGTACTCCTTCCATGGGGATTGGAAAATGCGCTGTTTTTCTTAGGATTTATGGAAGTAGGTCGTATTTTAAAAGAAGGTGGACTTACCTGGCTTCGCAAAAATGAGTGGATTTATGCAAATTTCCTTATT
>JBGVFN010000190.1:0-15659 GCA_045121095.1 Lachnospiraceae bacterium
TCCCACACAGGCCAGAATATCCGCAGGATCACATCCGTACTCCTTCTGCATCTTTGCAACGGTCACCGCGCCCATACGCTCTACGGTTCCCCGCCAGCCAGAATGAGATAAACCAATTACTTTCTTCACAGGATCCAGAAAATATAAGGGAACACAATCTGCATACGATGTAATTAAAACTGCCCCTGGTACATCGGTAACCAGACCATCCACATGCGTAAATGGTTTCTTTTCCCAGAAAGACCGGCCTTTTGTCACCATATCTGCTGTTACCTTCTCCACATTCACCGTATGGGTCTGATGACTCATGACCGCCAGATCCCAGTCACAGCCAATGGCACCGCAGAATCTTCGGAAATTCTCTTCCACATGATCCAGACTGTCTCCGCGGGTTGTATTAAAATTCATGGATTCAAACTCACCGCTGCTGACGCCGCCCAGACGTGTGGAAAATCCATGGCGCACCATCCCCGTATTTTCAAGAAGGGGGTAGTAAAAATACGGAACTTCGCCTTCCTGATTCAACAGAATGGGATTTTCCTCATCTTTTTTTCTATAAGAAATCATCACATACCTCCAAAAGCATTTTTAATCAAAGTAATCTCCATTCCATCCACAGCCAATACATCAAAACGAACCGGATGCAAAAAGGATATTCCATGCTGCTTCATATATACCTGTGCACACTGATAAATCCTTCTCTGTTTCGTCCGGTTTACCGATTCTGCAGCAGTTCCTGAACCTGGTGTACTTCGATATTTCACTTCCACAAACACCAGGTAAGCACCATCTCTGGCGATCAGATCGATCTCGCCCAGCCGACAGTAATAATTATGCTCTAACAGGATATATCCCTGTTTTTCCAGATAAATGGCGGCCTGCTGTTCATATAGCAGGCCGGTTTGGCGTTTGTTTTTCTTATTCATAAAATCCTTAATCATGCTCTGCTGAATAGTTACCAAAATTTTTAATAAAACTTCGTCTGTGAATCGGGCAGGCACCATATTCCTTCAGCGCCGCAATATGAGCGGCACTTCCATAGCCTTTATGAGCCGCAAATCCATATTCCGGATACAGACTGTCATATTGCTCCATGATCCGGTCTCGGGTTACTTTGGCAATAATGCTGGCCGCTGCAATGCTGTAACACTTGGCATCTCCTTTGATAACCGATTTCTGTGAAACAGAAAGCCCCGGAATTATTACGGCATCGTTAATCAACAGCTCTGGAACCGGATCCAGCTGGCTGACTGCTTCCCGCATTGCCTCATAAGTAGCCTGCAAAATATTAATCTCATCAATTCGCGCCGGAGAAGCCATTCCCAGGCCGACACTGACTGCCTGATCCATGATCTGATCAAATAACTCTTCTCTTTTGGCTGCACTGAGTTTTTTGGAGTCATTAATATATAACAACGGACAATCTTTCGGCATAATGACTGCTGCTGCCACCACAGGACCTGCCAGCGGACCGCGTCCTGCTTCATCAATCCCTGCAAAAATTCTTCCTGCTGCAATTTCATCACCAAATGCCTGCATCTGATGAATCCGTCCCTTCTCCTGCTCCAGCTGCCCCAGCTTTTTACGGCAGGAAGCCAAAAAATTCCGCACACCCTGACGGCTGTCTCCATCCAGCAAAATCAGTTCCGGTTCCCACTGCTCCATGGGAAGCGCCTGAATCCGCAGTTTGATCTCTTTTAAAGATTCCATATCTGTCCCTTCCCGGCTGCTTTCCTACTTTGCAAGAAGCAGTCCTGCCTTTTTCAAAGGCGTGATTCGTAAAAATGCTCTGCCCACAATCCAGTCCCGCTGTACATTGCCTACGGAAGGATCCCGGCTGTCCGAGCTGTCATTACGATTATCTCCCAAAACAAAATATTCATCCTCACCCAGCGTAATAGGCTCCGAGGCACATCCAGCAGACAGCATGGCCTCTTTGCCATAGTCTTCTTCCAGAATCTCACCATTAATATAAATATCATCTCCGATGATCTGTACCGTTTCTCCCGGAAGTCCGATCACACGTTTGATATAAAACAGTTTTTTATCATTATGATAACGGAACACCACAATATCAAAACGGTCAATATCAGAAAAACGATAACTTAATTTATCCACTATCAGATTATCGCCGTTCTCCAGGGTATTGTTCATGGAATCTCCGTCCACTACAGTACGCTGGCCCACAAAGGTTACAATAAACCAGGATGCTGCAAATACAATCAGGATATACAAAATCCACTCTCTGATACTCTCTTTTTTCATGATTGACGCCTTCCTTTACTGATACCTTTTTACTGCTACAGGCATCCTTTTTCTTATATCGTTTTCTTGCAAATATGAGCCCTTATTTTCCGACTTTCTCAACAGAATCAGGAAACTCCAGAGTAATTCTTCCCAGACGGCCGCTGCGGAAATCATCCATCACCAGCGCCGCCGCCTTATCCAGGTCATAAGAACCGCCTTTCGCCAGACAATGACGGAATCTGGCAATCTGCTCCAGCTGCTGGGCTGCATCCTGAATATTCTCACAGACAGCCTCTTCCAGCTGATAACGTTCCTCCAAAACACCGGGATAATGCTTTTTCATAAGCAAGATCAGTTCACATGCCAGCTCTGTGGTATTCATGATATCATCACGAATCGAACCGATTAATGCCAGACGCAGGCCCACCATCTGATCTTCAAATTTAGGCCACAAAATACCGGGTGTATCCAGAAGTTCCACACTTTTATTCAGCTTGATCCACTGATTGCCTCTGGTCACACCAGGTTTATTGCCGGTTTTAGCCGCCGCTTTACCGGCTATGGTATTAATAAAGGTGGATTTCCCTACATTGGGAATTCCGGCTACCATGGCACGGATGGGGCGATTCAGAATACCTCGCTTACGGTCCCGCTCCATCTTTGCTTTACCAGCCTGCGCAATGATCTCCTGTACTTTTTTAACAGAACTGCGAACCCGTGAATCCAGCATGACCACATGGCAGCCCTGAGCCTGATAAAAGGCAGCCCATTCGCGATTCCACTTTTCATCTGCCAGGTCAGATTTATTCAATACGATGACTCTGGATTTCCCTCTGCTTAATGTATCAATATCCGGATTGCGGCTTGCCTGGGGAACCCGTGCATCTACCAGTTCAATCACCATATCTACCAGTTTAATATCTTCCTGCATTGCTCTTCTGGCCTTAGTCATATGACCAGGATACCATTGAAACTGCTGCATATTATCTCCTCACTTTCTAGAATATCAGCCCGATCCGCTCAAAGGGAGAAAACCGGAACCATACCTTTCCAATCATCTCAGAAATATTGACATTGCCTATATTGGAAAAACGGCTGTCTTCACTGCTGTCATAATTGTCTCCAATAACGAAATATTCGCCTTTGCCAAGAATGATCGGATTATCTGCTACACCTGGAAGGTTAATCTTTTCTGTATTCTCTCCCATGTCCAGCAATTCATCATTAATGTATACATTTCCATTCTGAATCTGTATCTTCTCACCCGGCAGACCAATTACCCGTTTCATATAAATCTGTTCTTCATTGCTGCTGTTGCGAAATACCACCACATCAAAACGATCCGGCTTTCCAATCTTATAGGCAATCTGATCCACCAGAACCTTATCTCCTGCTTCAAAAGCAGGTTCCATGGAATGACCGATCACTTCATGGTTCAACCCTATATACTGAACCAGAAACATGGCCAGTACAATTACTACAATCACATCTACAATCCAGCGGGTAATAAATCGGATTGCATCTTCTGAATCATCTTCCTGCTGATAAAACTTCAGAGCCATGAATAGATCCTCCTGTATTTCAATGCTTTTTCTGCTGAATAGATCAGCCCAGCATCTGCTGAACTGTTACCATTTTACCCTGTTTTCTCAAAATATGCTATTAAAAAAATATGAAGTTTTACTAAAATATATGGTTAATGATACAACGATTAAAATCTGTTTCTATTATCGAAAAGCTTTACTCATTAAACTATCTGAAAGGCAAATGAAAAAAGCTCCGGTCATCCCGAAGCTTATTTCATACACTTCCATTTCCGAACAAGCGGAACAACAAGTGTCCGATATTATTTCTTTTCTTTAACCTTAGCAGCTTTACCTACTCTGTCTCTTAAGTAGAACAGTTTTGCACGTCTTACTTTACCTTTACGTACAACTTCAATCTTTTCTACCAGGGGAGAATGTAAAGGCCATGTCTTTTCAACGCCAATACCGTTGGATGTCTTTCTTACAGTGAAAGTTACACGGTTGCTGCCGTTCTGTTTTTTGATAACAGTACCTTCAAATACCTGAATTCTTTCTCTGTTACCTTCTTTGATCTTACCATATACTTTGATGGTATCGCCTACGTTGAATGCAGGAACTTCAGCTTTCATCTGTTCTGCTTCAATCTTCTTAATGATTTCGCTCATGTGTATAACCTCCTAATTCTTTGGATGTTCTTAACACCGCTCTGGTGACAGAGGACCATCTTTTTAATACACAACGCTAGTTAATATAGCATGAATTGTTGGATTCGTCAATACTTTTTTACCAAGCGCTTAAACTTCGTATCCATGTTCTTTCAGGAATTTGCGGTCTTTTTTAGTCAGCTGGGCTTTTTCCAGAAGCTCCGGACGGACACTGGCCGTGCGAAGCAGAGACTGTTCGCGGCGCCATTTTTCAATATTGGCATGATGACCGGATAATAATACTTCCGGTACTTTTCTTCCCATAAATTCTTCCGGACGGGTATACTGGGGATATTCCAGCAGATTTTCATGAAAGGATTCATATACAGAAGAATCATCATTATGCAGTACACCGGGTACCAGGCGGGAAATACAGTCAATCATGACCATGGCGGGCAGTTCTCCGCCGGTGAGTACATAGTCACCAATGGAAAAACGGTCTGTTACGATCATATCCAGAACCCGCTCATCGACTCCTTCGTAATGGCCGCAGAGAAATACCACATCTTCTTCCTGTGCCAGTTCTTTTGCATGTTCCTGATTAAAAACATCTCCCTGAGGAGTTACATAAATGACGCGGTGCTTGCCGGGAATGCGCTCTTTCATGGCCTCATAGGCCAGATAAATGGGTTCTGCCTGCATGACCATGCCAGCGCCTCCACCGTAGGGGGCATCATCCACATGAAGATGTTTATCCTTCGTATAATCCCGGATATTTACCACATCCAGGCCAAACAGCCCTTTGTCAATGGCACGTCCCGTAATACTGGTCTCCAGGCCGTTTCGTACCATATCGGGAAATAAAGTGAGTACGTGAAAATTCATAATGAAAGCAGTCCCTCCAGCAGATGTACCAGAATTTCTCCCTTTTCCAGATCCACATTCAGAATACAGTCTTTAATGGAAGGAATCAGCACTTCTTTTCCGTTATATTCCACCACATACACATCATTGGCACCAGTCAGAAGAATATCCTTTAACGGCCCCAGGGAAAGTCCTGTATCCGTTACTACAGGAAGCCCAATCAAATCGGCAATATAATTTTCATTTTCTTCCAGAGGTACCGCATCTTCTCTGCTGACATACAGCGGACATTTATTGTAGCGTTCCACGTCATTAATATTGTCAATTCCTTTGAATTTTACAATTACAAACTGTTTAAAATATCTGACACGTTCTATATCAAAAGGAATTCTTCTACCACGATATTCCATCTCCACATGTTTCAGATCATCGTAGCGATACATATCATCGGTGGTAGGGAATACCTTTACTTCTCCTTTTAATCCATGAGTACCGGTAATGATTCCCACTTTAAAATACTGTTCCATACAATCCTCCTGGGGCGTATCCACCCGCAATTATTCTCTGGCTGAACTGTTTTGTTTCCTCACAGCTGCCTCTGTTTCATATAAAATGGGCGCCCATCTCTGGACACCCATTTTATCTTCGCACTGCGGCTGATTATTCAATGTCCAGTACGACCTTAATATTCTCTTTTGCAGCAGCAGCCTTAACTACGGAACGAATAGCTTTCGCAATTCTGCCCTGCTTGCCAATTACTTTGCCCATATCGGACTCAGCAACCTTGAGTTCAAGCACCAATTCCTGGCCGTTATTCGTTTCAGTAACTACTACTTCCTCAGGATTATCTACTAAAGCGCGGGCAATAATTTCAACTAATTCTTTCATCAGTTCCCTCCGCCCTGATTATTTTACACCAGCAATCTTTAACAGTTTGTCTACTGTTTCAGTAGGCTGTGCACCGTTAGCAATCCATTTGTTAGCTTTTTCTGCATCGATTTTGATTACGCTGGGTTCCTTGGTAGGATCATAGTAACCGATTTCGTCGATAAATCTACCATCTCTGGGAGATCTGGAATCTGCAACAATTACTCTATAGAAAGGAGCTTTTTTAGCACCCATTCTCTTTAATCTGATCTTTACTGCCATGTAAATTCACCTCCTTATTAAAATATGGCTATATATGATAAAGCATATTCATGCTGTATCGCTTTAAAATGGCATCTTCATGCCGCCGAATCCACCCATGCCGCGGCGCGCTTTTTTACCCATAGCACCTGACATCTGCTTCATCATCTTTCTTGTCTGATCAAACTGTTTACACAGGCGGTTTACTTCATTGATGTCCACACCTGCACCAGCCGCAATTCGTTTCTTGCGGGACATATTGATCAGATCCGGATTACTTCTTTCCTCTTTTGTCATGGAATGAATGATTGCTTCTGTTGTTTTAAATGCTGAATCATCCAGCTCATCCATAGAAACGCCCTTCAGCTTATTGGCTCCGGGCAGCATGGAAAGCATCTGGCCGAGACCGCCCATCTTCTTAACCTGAGCAATCTGGTCAAGGAAATCATTATAATCAAACTCTGCCTTACGGAATTTCTGTTCATATTCCCTGGCTTTATCTTCATCAATGGTAGCCTGTGCCTTCTCAATCAAAGTCAGCACATCGCCCATACCCAGAATACGGCTTGCCATACGATCCGGATAAAACTGTTCCAGATCTGAAAGCTTTTCACCCATACCTGCGTACAGAATCGGACTTCCCGTTACAGCACGGATTGATAATGCCGCACCACCACGGGTATCGCCATCCAGCTTGGTCAGAACCACGCCGTCAATACCAACCTTCTTCTGGAAATTATCTGCCACATTCACGGCATCCTGACCGGTCATGGCATCTACCACCAGAATACTCTGGTCTACCGTAACAGCTGCCTTAATGGCTGCCAGTTCATCCATCATGGATTCATCCACATGAAGACGGCCGGCTGTATCGATGATCACTACATTAAAACCATTGCTTTCTGCATATTCCATGGCTTTTTTGGTGATCTGAACCGGTTCCTTACTGCCTTCCAGGGAATAAACTTCCACACCAACGCGTTCACCGTTAATCTTTAACTGGTCAATCGCTGCAGGACGATATACGTCACAGGCAACCAGAAGCGGTTTTCTGCCCTTTGACTTAATCTTCGCTGCAATCTTGGCTGCGGTCGTCGTCTTACCTGCACCCTGCAGACCGATCATCATGATCGTTGTCATACCGCCGGCATTCAGCTGCAGCTCTGTCGTCTCGGAACCCATCAACTTGATCAGTTCCTCATTTACGATCTTGATTACCATCTGTCCAGGTGTCAGACTCTCAAGAACCTCCTCGCCAACTGCTCTTGCTTCAACGGATTTGATAAACTGTTTTACAATACGGAAACTTACGTCTGCTTCCAGCAGAGCCATCTTAACTTCCTTTAAGGCTGCTTTTACATCTGCCTCTGTCAGCTTGCCCTTACCGCGCAGATTCTTAAAAATATTCTGTAATTTATCAGAAAGGCTTTCAAATGCCATCCAACCACTCCTTTTCGCTGAGCATCTCAGTTCTGAAGTTCCATCATCTCTGCAGAAAGTCTCTGAATCTCATAAATATCATCCAGATTCTCCTCCACAAGGTAATGCTCTGTCAACGCATGAATCTTCGAAGCCAATTCCTTAGCCTTTAAAAACTGTTCTACCAGATGAAGCTTTTCTTCATATCCGGCAAGAATCCGATTAATGCGCTTAATCAAATCATAGATTCCCTGTCTGGAAACACCCTGCTCTTTCGCAACTTCACTATAGGACAGGTCATTAAAAACCACATCCTCATAAATCTTCTGCTGATGCTCTGTCAGCAGCTCACCGTAAAAGTCATACAGCAGAGCCTGCTCCAAAATCTCTTCCATGTTCAATCACCTGAGATAGCATACACTATGCGCGAAACTTTGTCAAGTATTTTTTCTTGACATAATTTTATTACTAATCAGGCAACCACGATTTTTGTTCAAGACAGTTCAGCCTTACTGAACAATTACTGCTGACGCAGAATCTCTACCTGTGCTAAAATTGCCGGACGTGCATCCGCCATCATTTCTTCCCAGTCGCCTTCATATTCAAAGGTAATATCTTCCTCATCATTTTCTTCGATCCTCTTTACATAGCCTTTCAGCATCTCAAAGTCCTTTTCATAGCAATGATAGCTGTTGGCACGGTGGCAATAAGTGCCTACCGGAATTCCCAGTGCATCTGCGATCCGTTTCTGCAGCATAATAATGGCAAATGCATTCATAAAGGATGCTTTGCAGGCATCATTGGAACGAAACAGTACTTTACAATCCAGCTTTCCATCCCGCACAAAATACTGCAGATGCTGCATGCAGGCAGGATCATCGCTGCCGATATCCTCCGGTGTACGGACCGTCATAACTGCCCGGCGGCTGGAGGGACTGCGTTTTAATTCTTCTATTATAAAAGGAATCTGATCCTTGATTCGATCATGGTAAGTGTATTTCCAGTTTCCTTTCTCAATCTCAAAATCCAGGATTCCATCCAGCATCTCCATCCGGTACTGCTCCAGTTCCGAAGGACCGCCGATGAACAGACGGGAAATCATGGGTTCTGCCAGAGGCTCCTCTACCACCATGGTCATGGAAACTTCTTTCTGGCTGCAGCCCCAGTCCTCACAGGCACCCGTCTGGCCTTCTTCTTCCAATGCCTTCAGGGCTTTATGGTATGCCTGAGGTAATGTAGTTCCGCAAACTAAAATTTCTTTCATATATTATACTCCTATATCTTTATTCATAAGCAAGCTTGACACTAAGTTATGTTTCTGAACATTCATTTATTCAGGCAAGCATTCGTAATTTCTGCAAGCATTCGTAATTTCTTTCAGAAATTACTCATTTGGCTAAACGCCAAATACAAATTCATTAATATAACTCTGCTTACAAGCAAGCTTGACGCCGAGTTATATTAATGAATTTATGCTTGCCTGAATAGTTATGAAAAAAGCAGGACGTTGACCGGGCGCCCTGCTTCCTATGACCTTACCAAACAAATTGCTATCTGGCATTGATATTTTATCACATATATCTTCATAGAAAAAGACTGTGCATAAAATTGTGACTGTTTTTTTGTCAAATTCCGCACACCCCGGTCTCTGCTTTGTTATTTTGTTTCTGTTATCTGAGCAATTCTTCCGGTACTTCTTCTGCCATCCGTTTATAAGCAGTTTCGCTGGGATGGAGGTGATCTCCACTATCGTATCCAGGGCCAAATGCCGCAGGATGAGCCGGATCACATACGGCCCGGTCAAAATCGACACAACCATCCAGTTCCTTTGTCGTGCGTAACCATTCATTGAAAGCACAGCGAAGTTCTTCCCGGAAAGGAGCATAGGTACGCCATCCATAAATTGGAAGCAATGTACCGCCGTAAACCTTCAGTTTTTTCTTTCTGGCCATATCAATGTACATGCGCATACCGTCAATCAATTCTTCTGCTGTGGGCAGGTCGCTCCAGGGACGGAATGGATTCACTTCCACTCCCACCGGATGAATAATATCATTAATTCCATGCTGGATCAGGACAGCGTCTGCACCGGCCACTTCTGTTTCCAGCGGAAAACGAACTTCGCCCCGTATTCCATAAGCTGCATAAGTGATACAGTCATACTGACGAAGAATTCTTGTTCCACTGACTGCCCGACGAATAATTGCCACATTATGAAGATCTTCTTCCCACGCACGAATCGCCAGATAATCCGGCCAGGACTGCGCGGTAATGGAATCTCCATAACAGATTAATGCATGATTCTTTTCTTCTGTCAGGATCTCAATGGTGTTCAGAAAATAAAACCAGTTGGTCGTTCGGGTTAAATTTAAAGGTAATTTACCGGCTTCTGCATGATCTCCATAAGAGAAAAATCCCTTGGAAAGAGGACCCGTGATCAGCACTCCCGCATTCATCTGCGTATAGTCCTCAAAATACATGCTGACGGTAATCGTTTCTCCTTCTTTTACAAAAAAATTCACTTCATCGCTGCTGATTTCCTGCCCCGGCTGAATTGTCACCTGACGATTTCCGGCAAAAGAAATATTTTTCACGGTATCTTCCTGAATTTCCCGATCAGAAACAGCCCGTGCCACACAAGCTGATGTTATGGTTATGGGCTCTGTTCCTGTCAGATTGGAAAAACGAAAACGAAGAGCTTTTCCGGAAAAACACATTTTTACCGGATAACGAAGGGTCATATCCTTTGAAAATGCGGCTTCACGCTGATCCGTGATTGATGTGGCATTTCCCCAGCAGGCAACCCATTTTGTATATTGATTTTCTGTCATATTTATACCATCCATGTAAAATCTCAAAAATTGTCCAGTACTTCATCCAGGCTTTGCTTTTGGGCATCTGCTGAACAATTTCAAATTTATTCACGCCGTTCAGTATACATTATCCCCTTCCATTAAGCAAGCATTTTCCATTCTGCAAAATGTTGTAACGATTCAGCCTGGCTGAACTGTTGCAACATTTTTCCCTGAAACGGAGTTTCTATCCGCCAATAGTTTCTTTTACTTGAACAACCCCGCAAAAAACGTTATACTTTTTACATCGCACAGCGGAGCCTCTGCCAAATGATACGGTCTGCTCTGCTGGATTATTACATGATTTTTATTTTGTATGGGGGATTTTCATGAGATTAGGAATAGGCATTGATACCGGCGGTACCTGTACCGATGCGGTTTTATACGATTATGAAGCGAAAAAAGTTCTGGCATCCGCAAAAGCTTTGACCACCCGACAGGATCTGGCTGTGGGAATCCAGAATGCTCTGGTCAAATTACCTGGGGACCTGATCTGTCAGGCTGAAACACTGGCGCTTTCCACCACTCTGGCTACCAATGCCTGTGTGGAGGAAAAAGGAGGACGTGCCAAACTGATTTTATATGGAACGGATGCATCTTATGCCATGCGTGTAATCGGGAAAAGTGGAACTATTACGGAAGAAGATCTGATCTGTTATGACAGCCAGACCACCTGTGACGGACAGATTCAGAATATGCCCGACTGGGAAAAAATGCTGAAAAAGCTGCAAACAGAACTAAAGGATTGTCAGGCAGCCGCTGTGGTGGAGATTTATGCCCGTCAAACTGGTGCTGCGCTGGAAAAAGAAACCCAGCATCTACTTCTTGATCATATGGATCTTCCGGTGGTCTGTGGTTATGAACTCTTTCACGAACTGGATTTTATTAAACGGGGAGCCAGCTGCCTGCTGAATGCCCGTCTGATTCCAGTAATTGATACCTTTTTAAAAGCCGTCAGCCAGTCCGCCGAGAAAATGGGAATTGCCCATGAGCCGGTTATTGTACGCAGTGACGGCTCCCTCATGTCCCGGGAGTTTGCCCGACTGCGCCCGGTAGAAACCCTGCTGTGCGGCCCTGTAGCCAGCCTGATGGGAGCCCAGGAACTGACTTCTGTAAACAATGCTTTAATTGTAGATATGGGCGGCACCACCACCGATATAGCTTTTCTGCAAAATGGACAGCCCCGCCGGGTGGAAGGGGGCATCCATATCGGACACTGGGATACTTTTGTAAAAGGACTGTTTGTAGATACTTTTGCACTGGGCGGCGACAGCGGTATCCGTTTCACCCCAAAAGACCACATTCATCTGGACAACCGCCGGGTGATTCCTTTATGTGTAATGGCCCAGGATTTTCCTTTTATCGAAAATGAATTAAAGAAAATGGTCGAACAGGAAATCACTTCCACCCGCAGTATTTACGAATATTACATCCTGCAGCAGGAGGTGGAGGGACTTCCCGGATTTTCGGATGAAGAACGGTTAATCTGCCAGGCATTAAAAAATGGGCCGCTGAATATGCTGACACTTTGTGAACGGATTCATATCCCGGTCTACAATCTGGATACAACTCATCTGGAATCTGAAAATATCCTCATGCGGGCCGGTTTGACTCCCACAGATTTTATGCACATTCAGGGAGACTATACGGCATATAATGCCCAGGTATCTCAATATGCGGCTCAGGTTCTTGCCGCCTGCGCTGAAACTACGATTCCTGCACTTTGCCAGCAGATCTATGATATGGTCAAGGAAAAATTGTTTGCCAATCTGGTCCGTATCCTTCTGGAACAGCAATTTGCCTGGGTCCGCCGGGAAGGACTGAGTCCTCAATTAAAGCAACTGATCCATGAAAGCTGGAGCCAGTACGTACAATCAAGAGATTCTGCATCTATAAAGCAAGATTCTATGCAACCCTGCGATTCTGCATCTGTAAAACATCCTGTACCATCACATGATTCTGCTGCCCCCAAACAAAAAAATACGCACAGCATCAGCCTTATGCCCCTTTTTCATACCGATTTCACTCTCATTGGTATTGGCGGTCCCATTCACATATTCCTTCCGGATGTGGCCAGTGCTCTGGGCAGCCGGGCGGTGGTTCCAGAACATGCGGCTGTTGCCAACGCCATCGGGGCTGCAGTTTGTCAGGTGGCATTTACACTGACCATCCGGGTGACACCTGCTTACAATTCTTTTGGCGGTATCACTCATTACACGGTATATAGCCCTGGAGATGCAAAAGAATTCTCACCAGAGGAACTTTCTCATGCAAAAACTTATGCCAAAAAGCGGGCAGAAATCTGTGCCGCCGAAGAAACAGTCAAACGTGGGCTTTCTTCCACACCGGACATTCATCTGTCTGAAAAAGAACTGTATTTCCCCGGTTTGAATACCATTCGCGATATATTAATTGAGGCATCTGTTTAAATTTCACCTCTCATCTTCTCACTCCCCGGACCGATTTACAGGTCACGGGGAGTTTTCTGTAACCGAACGCACCATTTTTTCACCATTCTGCAAACTAAAAGTCCCATTAAAAGCCACCCATGACCCATTTTCCAACAGCAGTTGAAACTGCAGTTCCAGCCCCGATGTGCTTCCCAGAATTTCTCCTGCCTGAATAACCTCTCCAATCTCCCAGTCCTTTAGATAGTCGGTCAGATTTCCGTAAATAATACGAATTCCGTCTTCCTGTTCCAATCCAATCTGGCCCTCTTCTTTGCATACGACCTCACTCCTTTTCAGACTGATTACCGGCACAATGCCCTGCCAGCGATTTTCCAGCGGAATCTTCAGCCAAAAATCGTCGACTCCACCTCCCGACTCTCCGCTTCCTGATATTTTGATCTCAACGTGTTTCATGCAATCATTCACACAAAATTCCAGTGTCCCATTTTGCCCGGAATACACATCAGCAAGTGGAAGATATTCCACACATTCGCACATTCTTTTATAATAAGAAGTGATTTTTTGAAATTTTTCCTGATTTGCCCGCTCATAACCCATTACGTCTGCTATCACTTCCGTTTTTTGCAGAGATGCCTGCGGTTTAAATTGACGCTTCAGCATAACAGCCGCCAACAGCTTCTCCTGTTCGATCCCGGATATTTTCTCCATAAAAATCAGTTCTTCCGTTAGTTTTTCAGAAACCTGCAGCTCCAGAAATTTCTCTTCCTGTGGATTAAAATTGTCCATCTGAACCATGCCCACATCTTTTCCAATCATTTGAAACCCTGCGCAGCTGAAAAAAGCACAAAAAGCTATGATCCCATAGTAAAATAGATACCTCTGGATTTTTTTCATATCACCATATTCCTGCCTTTCCATATACCTTATGGCCATTTCTTTCTTAATATGAAGCCATACTTTTCCTCTAGAGCGAACATTACTTATGTACCGCCTGAATTTTTATAAAAAACGTAAATGGCGGAATTACAGAGCTACATTGCTAAGGAGACCTTTGGTCAAACGTCGGCACTTAACGAGCGACTTTCTGTAAAGAAAGACGAGAGTTTAGTGTCCGCTACGTTTGGGCAGAGCGAGAGCGCGTCTCCGTGTAATATAGCTCTGTAATGGAGCCCTCACTACCTATATTTAGATAAAGTTACGTTATCAATATTCGCTCTAGTATAATTCACTTTAATTAGCAATCTGTTTGAATATATTTTTCTGATATGGTATAATTCAAGCATCGGAGGTGCTGATTATGCCTAATAGAATCAAAACGATTTCTTTAACAGATGATGATAAAAGTTACTTAAATAAACTGCTGATGCAGAGTACTTTAGAAATTCGTGTTTACCAGCGTGCCAAGATCCTTTTGCTCAAATCTGATGGCATAACTAACGAAGCCATTGCTGACAAACTTGATATCGGAATCGGTGTGGTAAAACGTTGTCTTAAAAAATTCAAAGATAGTGGTATGGAAGCCGCTTTACACGACAACAAAGGTCGTGGAAGAAAGGCTGAAATCTCAGATGATGATATCACTTGGGTAATTAGTAAAGCCTGTCAAAAACCAAAGGATTATGGCTATTCTGCTGAATTCTGGTATCCCATGAGTTTCAGAAGATTCATTAATTCTATTGCAGAAGCAGAAGGTCATCCACGTATGGCAACAGTAGCTGAAACAACACTTCGTAAGATACTCAATAATGCCAGAATCAAGCCTTTTCAGGTTTCCTATTACTGTGAAAAACGCGATCCTAATTTTGATGCAAAAATGCATGATGTTCTTGTCATCTACAAACAGATAGAACTGCAGTTTGATCAGGATGGAAAAGTGATTCCTTTTGAGAAAGATGCTGTACATACCTTGTCTTACGATGAAAAGCCAGGAATTCAGGCAATTGCTACCACAGGAGAAGATCGTCCGCCGATTCCTGATACTGACAAAAGCAATGGTTTTCAGCGAGATTACGAGTATGTCAGGTTGGGAACTCTTTCATTGCTGGCGGCAATCGATCTGCTCACAGGAGAAGCAATTCCGTTGGTAAGTGAAACCCATAAAAGTTCTGATTTTGTAACTTTTTTAAAGAAGCTTGATGAAAAATATCCTAAAGGTGATACCATTCGGATTATTCTGGATAATCACTCTGCGCATACATCCAAAGAGACTCAGGGATATCTGAATACGATTCCCGGACGGTTTGAGTTTGTATTTACCCCAAAGCATGGTTCCTGGCTGAACATGATAGAAGGTTTTTTTAGCAAAATGACAAAGCAGATGCTGTGTGGAATCCGTGTAGAAACCAAAAAAGAACTTGAGGATAGAATCTACAGATACTTTGATGAGATCAACAAAGAACCTGTGCCCTATAAATGGACCTATAAAATGGATACCATAGATCTTTCAAAAGAAGATATTGATTCCATAGTTTATGAAGTTGTAAACGCAAAAGCTGCTTCAGCCGAAAATAAGGATAAAAAAGCACCAGAACCAATTTCGCGAAAGAAAAAGTCTACTCAGGATTAGCA
>JBGVFN010000191.1:0-20607 GCA_045121095.1 Lachnospiraceae bacterium
TGCTGCATAACATACATTTTCCTTTGGAGATTACCAGCTCATTAGGCAATGTATAAAATCCTGTGTTCTT
The DNA here is from genome assembly GCA_045121095.1 of Lachnospiraceae bacterium. Lineage (GTDB taxonomy): Bacteria > Bacillota > Clostridia > Lachnospirales > Lachnospiraceae > TWA4. The sequence continues at coordinate 71 of JBGVFN010000191.1, forward strand.
CATAAGAACATACATTCTCAGGATTCATTATAAAAGAGTCAAAAATTTGTCTTGACAACTGACCCACTATACAATCTGCCTTGCCAAGGCGAGGGTCGCGGGTTCGAATCCCGTCTCGCGCTTGATAAAAAGATGGTTACGGTGTAACTGTCTTTTTGTGTTTTCTGTTTCATATAGCAATTAGCAATTCGAAAAAGCAGCCTATGCAAATTTAAATTTATTTGCAGTAGACTGCTTCTTTTTATAACGTAATCTTACTGAAATCGATATATAAATCTTCGTAAATTCCAACTTTTACCGAGTCAGAAAATGTACAGTCGGACATGGTATCTTGTTCGAAGTTGTATACGAGAATTCGGTTCTTTTTTTGATCTACAATCCAATATTCACGAACGCCGGAGTTACTGTATTTGATCAATTTTGTCATATAATCCATATTGCGGCTGCTGGGAGAAACGATTTCAATGATCCAGTCAGGAGCACCGGTGCAGCCACGGTCATTTAATTTATTTTTATCACAAATTACACTGATATCCGGTTCAACGTAGTTTTTATCATCTTCATTAAGGAATACGGCAAAGGGAGCAGCGTAAACTTCACAGTTTCCGTTGTGAGAACTGATATATTCTCCAATCGCCTGATGCAATTTCCATGAGATACGCTGATGAATTCTACCGGGTGGTGCCATGTAATAGATTTCTCCATCAATCAACTCCGCGCGTACACCATCAGGTAATGCATAAATATCTTTAATGGTATAAGTTTGCCCTTTGGGTAATGGCATAGAAACACATCCTTTCTTAATAATATTAAGTTTATCCATGTAAAAGTAATCTATTAGAATATTTTTGATATAGTTATTATAATAAGATAAATATGATTCATCAAGCTAAAAATATCTCATACACGTTTTTAAAGATTTTGCATAATCTGCCAGATAAAAATATTGCACAGGTTCGTACTTACGTGTTACAATAGTGCCGTGTGAGTGGAAAACAGGAACGCATGATAACAGCTCAGCCTTTGCTGGGCTGTTACGAATTTTTTGGTAACTATTCAGCAAAGGCTGAACTGTTACATTTTTTGCATGATTTATGAGGAGAGAAGGCTAATGAGAAAAACAGGTTTTGATAATGGAAAATACCTGGACATGCAATCAGAGCATATCCGAAGCAGAATTGCCCAGTTTGGCGGTAAGTTGTACATGGAGTTTGGTGGCAAGCTGTTTGATGATTTTCATGCATCACGTGTACTCCCCGGTTTTATGCCGGACAGTAAACTGCAAATGCTGCTGAAATTGAAAGAACACGCAGAAATCGTAATTGCGGTCAGCGCAGGTGCCATTGACAGCAACAAACGCAGAGGTGATATTGGTATCACTTACGATATGGAAGTATTGCGTTTGATCGATCTGTTCAGAAGTGTAGGACTTTATGTGGGAAGTGTAGTCATTACCCAGTATAATGGACAGCAGTCAGCAGATGGCTTTATCCGTCGTCTGGAAAATCTGGGAATCCGCGCATATCGTCATTATCTGATTGAAGGATATCCTTCCAACATTCCGCTGATTGTCAGTGAAAATGGTTATGGAAAGAACGATTATGTGGAAACCAGCCGTTCACTGGTGGTAGTAACTGCCCCCGGTCCCGGCAGCGGCAAGATGGCAGTCTGCCTGTCTCAGCTGTACCATGAACATCAGAGAGGAATTAAGGCTGGATATGCCAAATTCGAAACATTCCCCATCTGGAACATTCCGTTAAAACATCCGGTAAATCTGGCTTATGAAGCAGCAACCGCAGATTTGAAGGATGTAAACATGATCGATCCTTTCCATCTGGAAGCATATGGAGAAATTGCAGTAAACTATAACCGTGACGTGGAAATCTTCCCTGTATTACAGGCAATTTTCCAGGAAATTTATGGAACCTGTCCTTATAAATCACCCACAGATATGGGCGTAAATATGGCTGGTAACTGTATTTTTGATGACGAAGCTGTTCGCGAAGCATCTCATCAGGAGATTCTCCGCCGCTACTATACAGCCATGTGTGAACAGACCAAAGGTGCAGAAAAATCCGATGAAATCAGTAAGTTAAAACTTCTGATGAACCGTGAAGGTCTGACAGTAGAAAACCGTGAAGTAGCAAAAGCAGCAAGAGCAAAAGAAGAAATCACCGGAGAGCCCGCAGCAGCCATCGAACTGCCTGACGGAACCATCATTACCGGTAAAAACCAGGAACTGCTGGGAGCAGCATCCTCTATGCTGCTCAATGCTTTAAAACACCTGGCAGGAATCCCTGATGAAATCCATCTGCTGGCATCCACTGTTATCAAGCCGGTACAGGATTTAAAAGTCAACTATCTCGGAAACCAGAACCCCCGTCTTCATACCGACGAAGTCCTGGTAGCACTTTCTGTCAGTGCAGCAGATGACGAAAACGCCAGAAAAGCTCTGGCATGTCTCCCGATGCTGAAAGACTGCGATGCACACTGCTCCGTAATCCTTTCACCCGTAGACAGCGACATCTTCCGCAGACTGCACATTAACATGACCTGCGAACCCAAATATCAGAACAACCGTCTGTTCCATATGTAGTTTATTTAATAAAGAAATATAAAAAAAGGAACTGAAGCCCGCATGTTACATGCGGACCCCAGTTCCTTTTCTTATACTGTTTTTTATATTTCCTATATATCCTCAGCCCGATACACTACTTCATACCGGTCCTCAGCCACAACCTCCACAATCTGTTCAATTTCCTGCAGATGTTCTGTGGGAACCGGATTCTGTTCCATTGCATATTTCACGCAGGTTCCACAGGAAGAACTAAGGCTTCTGGGAACCGGCATTACCTGAGCGGAAAGTCCCTGCCGGACGCAGTTTTTTCGAAAACGTGTGGCGCCAAAGTGGGAAAAAAATGTTGCAATATATTGTTTCATATTATTTGGTCAGTTTTAACAGATAATCTTCACCCTGTTCAGTAACTGCAACCTGATATCCCTGATGGGAAGCAAAACGGGTTACATTTTCTTTGGCGGTGATATTATCCACAAGGATTTCATAGCTGCTGTCTTTGGAAGCCAGTGCTTTTTTAGTCATGATAACGGGTTCGGGACAGGATAAACCTCTTGCGTCTACGGTTTTCATAAATTTATGCCTCCTTCTGTCTGGAATTGATAACAGCGATAACAGTGATTACAACGAGACCGATGATAACGGCAATTTTACCGTTGGCAGTGGGGCCTTCTGCAGAAGATGCCAGACCGAAGTTGTGGCAGAATGCTGCGCCAACCATCAGACCGATGACTGCCATAACGGAGTCGGTATTACCTTCGCCAGCCAGAATCAGCTGTCTTAAAGGACAGCCGCCCAGGAGTACGCAGCCAAATCCAGCCAGAGCCATGCCCAGAGCGTTCCACAGAGCGTCTGTGTGAGCTACTGCCTGACCTGCAAATGCCAGAGTGAAGAAGGTTTTGCCGGTTACTGCGCCAAGAATCAGGTTGCCAACGCATGCGCTGACCAGAATGGCGATAAATCCAAATAACAGTTTTGTTTCATGGAAGAGTACCAGGTCACGGATACCGCCCACCATGCAAAGACGGGTGCGCTGTGCCAGAATACCTACGATAATACCAGCTGCTAAAGAGATGGCGATGGCTGCATGTTTTGCACCAGGGCCGCCGTCAGCTTCTGTAAAATGAATAAATGCGGGAGCTGCAACCAGAAGGATCAGGAATACGATCTGGATGGTGGGGAATACAAAACCTTCCAGCTTCTGCATTTTGTAGCTTCTTTTCAGGGTGTAGCCTTTGTTCAGGAAGAAAACACCTGCCAGAATACCAGCAACAAAACCGATGATACCAAACAGTGCATTCAGATCACCGCCGGCCAGACGTAAGATCATACGGAAGGGGCAGCCAAGGAACATCAGGCAGCCGATCATGACGAAAAAGCCCAGAATAAAGCGGGTAACCGGTGCGGAACCGCCACGGGGAGCAAATTCTTTTTTAACCAGAGCGATAATGCAGGAGCCAAGTACCAGACCGATGATTTCCGGACGGATATACTGAACGGCAGCTGCAGAGTGAAGTCCCAGTGCACCAGAGGTATCACGCAGGAAGCAGGCAATACAGAATCCCATGTTGGCAGGATTACCGAAAAATACCAGTGTCACAGAGATCAGACCAATGATGACACCAGCGATAGTGATGAACATTTTTTCATTTTTCATAGGTAAAATTCCTTTCTTAAAAAGTTTGTGAAGTTGTTTCAAGGATAGCACGGATAGCAAAATTCTTCCAATTGATTTCTACAGGCAAAAGAGGAGATTTATAGAAGAAATAAATAAATATTAGAGTCGAATGCCGATTTTTTATGTTGGAATTGCATGAGAAAATAGATTGTGGTAAGATGCTAATCAGAAGTTGGACCAGACAGTCACAGGAAGGAGTTTTAAAATCATGAAAAAAATTTATCTGGATCAGGCAAGTACCTCATTTCCCAAACCCAGACAGGTACCGGATGCCATGTATCGTTATATGACGGAAATCGGGACCAATATTAACCGGGGAGGATATGAAGATGCTTATTCTGCGGAGGATATGGTGCTGGAGACCAGGGAACGGCTGTGTGAACTGTTTCATTTTTCTCAGTGCGAAAATGTGATTTTTACCGGTAATATTACTGCCAGTCTAAATGTGATTTTAAAAGGATTTCTGAAACCGGGGGATCATGTACTGGTTTCTTCTATGGAACATAATGCTGTTATGCGGCCCATTCGTCAGCTGGAGCAGACGGGTGTTTCTTTCGACCGGATTCCGTGCACCGAAGAAGGGGAATTGATTTTTTCACGTATGGAGGAACTTTTAAGACCGGAAACCAGGGCGGTTGTTATGCTTCATGCATCTAACGTGTGCGGCACGGTCATGCCGGTGGCTCAGGTGGGAGAATTTTGTCGGGAACATGGGCTGAAATTTATTCTGGATACGGCTCAGACCGCGGGGATTTTACCGCTTAATATGGAACAGATGAAGATTGATGTGCTGGCATTTACCGGACATAAAGGTCTTTTGGGACCTCAGGGGATTGGCGGATTTTTATGTACCGATGAAATGGCTCATGCCATGGAGCCGCTGCTGTCCGGTGGAACCGGCAGTATTTCCCATACGGAGGAAATTCCGGGATTTATGCCGGATCGGTTTGAGCCGGGAACATTGAATCTGCCGGGAATTGCCGGGCTTCATGCAGCGCTGGATTATCTGCAGAAAACGGGTATTTCCAATATTTACGAAAAAGAGATGGCGCTGACAGAAGCATTTCTTGGACGTCTTCTGGAGCTGGAGTCACTGCATCAAAAAGATGGTGTACCGTTACTTCGTATAGCAGGCAAGAAAAATCTGGATAATCGGGTGGCTGTGGTATCGCTCCAGCCCTTGAAAAAAGACCCGGCTCAGATTGCATTTGAACTGGATTCCCGATATGGAATTATGACAAGAGTAGGGCTGCACTGTGCGCCTGGGGCGCACAAAACCCTGGGAACATACCCCACCGGAACCATTCGTTTTGCATTCGGTCATACCAATATTATGGAAGAAGTGGATGCAGCAGCAGATGCTCTGGCGGAGTTGTTGACAGAATAGTGGATGGAATAACAGGCATAGCAGATCAATCGAATTGCTATGCCTGTAAATGTTTTATGAATCCCTGCCTATTTTCAGGTTTTCTGAATAACCCCTTTAAGTATCGTTCATCCTACGGGTGCAGCAGAATGGAATTTTCCTGCTGCTCGGTTACAAAACCGATGATTTCTGCGCAGGGAATGCTGTCTTTTAATTCACGGATAAGTTTCTGGCCATCTTCTTCTTTGACTGCGATCAGCAGGCCGCCGGAGGTCTGAGGATCGTACAGGATATCCTGCATGGCCAGAGGAATGGAAGCGTCTGCGGTGACACCGGCTTCTGCGTAATGGCGGTTGCGGTAAGCACCGGCGGGAATCAGGCCCATTTCGGCCATTTCGAAGGCTTCTTTGTGATAAGGAATGGAAGAAACATTGTAATGAACGGTGGCATTGCTGCCCTGTGCCATTTCAAAGCTGTGTCCCATGAGGCCGAATCCGGTGACGTCGGTACAGCTGTGAACGTCATATTTGACCATCAGATCACGGGCTGTTTTGTTGAGGGTAGCCATCTGAGCGTAAATCTTGTTCATAAGAACCGGATTATCCAGCATTTCTGCTTTTGCAGCAGTAGTCAGAATACCAACGCCCAGAGGCTTTGTCAGAATCAGGACATCGCCGGGATGTGCACCGGAGTTGGTCAGTACTTTCTTGGGATGAACAAAACCGGATACTGCCAGACCGTATAAGGGCTGGGTATTTTCGATGGTATGACCGCCGGTGATGATAGTATCTGCTTCGTAAGCTTTTTCGTATCCGCCCCGAAGAATTTCCTGTGTGGCTTCTTTATCCATGTCGGAAGTGACACACATTACATTTAAAGCCAGACGGGGCTGTCCGCCCATGGCGTACACATCACTCAATGCATTGGTAGCCGCAATCTGTCCGAAGAGGTAGGGGTCATCCACAATGGGAGGGAAAAAGTCAATGGTCTGTACCAGGGCGGTATCTTCTGTAATTACGTACACAGAAGCATCGTCGCTTTTATCGAATCCCACGATCAGTCGTTCATCATAATGGGTGGGAAAATCAGCCAGTAATTTGGCAAGTGTGCCGGCGCCTACTTTAGCACCACATCCGGCACACTGGGCCAGTTTCGTTAATTTTACTTCAGTTTCCATAAAAATCTCCTTTTTGAAAGATAGCGTGTACTGTCGCAGGTATTTCTTAGAATCGATGCGGCAATACATCAGAAATAATCCACAAAAGCACTAAAAAAGCTTTGGCTGGATATTGCATATTTATCTAAGAATAACAGAAACTATACAGGAAATCAAATTAAAAAATGAGTGGAAGTAGGCGTATTTATTGATTATAATAATAACACGATTAGTTACAATGAGAAAAGGCGGTAAAAGATGATGAATAAAAAGACCAGTTTATGGAAGCGGATAACGGGTATTTTTCTGACAGCGCTTTTGTTGTTTTCCCTGGTTGGCTGTGATGGTATTGAAATTGTCATAACCAGTGAAAATGGAAATGGAAGTGGAAATAGTTCTTCTTCCACATGGCAGGAAGGCAGTACCCTGGAGATGCATTTTATTGATGTGGGACAGGGGGACAGTACCTTGATTACCTGCGATGGAGAGTCCATGCTGATTGATGCAGGGAAAAATGATCAGGGAACAGAAATCCAGTCTTATCTGGAAAGTAAAGGGATCACAGAGTTGAAATATGTGATTGGTACCCACCCGGATTCCGATCATATCGGTGGATTGGATGTTATTTTGTATAAGTTTGGTGCAGAAAAGGTATTTATGCCGGATTATTCCAAGGATACCAAAACTTATGATGATGTGGTGCAGATTATTAAAAATAAGAGTCTGAAACGGGTACAGCCGGCGGTTGGTGAAACTTATACGCTGGGCAGTGCTGAATTTACGATCCTGGGTCCTGCTGCAGATGCTTCATACGGCAGCAATGCCAATGATTATTCAGTGGCGATCATACTGACTCACGGTGAGAAAAAGTTCCTGCTGACGGGGGATGCGGAAGAAGATGCAGAGGCAGATATGCTGCAGAATGGCATTTCACTGAAGGCGGATGTATATAAAGCGTCTCACCATGGAAGCAAGACTGCCAGCACGGAAGAATTTATGGAGGCAGTAGATCCGGAATATGCTATTATCAGCTGTGGAGAGGGTAATAGTTACGGTCATCCTCATGCAGAAGTCCTGAACCGTTTCCGTTCTATGGGTATTCAGGTGTTCCGTACGGATGAACAGGGTACCATTGTGCTGGAAAGTGACGGAGAAAACATCACATTTAACATGTCACCCAGTGATTCCTGGAAGGCTGGTGAGCCGGGCAGCTCCTCTCAGGCAACCGAAGAGGAAGAACAGAAGACCACGACCAGCAGCAAAAAGACCACCAGTAAAACCACTTACTATATCAACACCAGTACAGGTAAATTCCATAAAGCAGATTGCCGTTATGCGCCTGCGGAAGGTGCTGATAACTGCGAAGTTTCCACACAGACTAAGTCTGCTTTGAAGAAAAAAGGCTATGAACCCTGCGGACATTGTCTGGGTGAGTAAGAAAAGTAGAGGTGGAAAAGTAAGACACAGAAAATGTAAGTGTAAAATGCGGTATGGAATCGGATAAAGTAATTTTTGGCAAAAAGAATAAAAGAGGTACTTGACAAACTGCAAATTTTGTACTATTTTTATGTCATATTGAAAAACCGATGAGAAAGAGCAAGTAAGCTTACTCCAGAAGTTACAGAGAGCTGCAGGTGATGAGATTGCGGTACGGAGGAATAGGACTGAATGGACTTTTGAGGGCGTTTGCCGGGAACCGGACCCGTTATCCAGCCGGCGTGCATGATGGTGCATGGAAAAAGTGGACAATTACGTCAATGTGAGTGGTACCGCGGTTTATGATTTGATATTTACCGTCTCAGGCAGGAAGCCTGAGGCGGTTTTTTGGTTTCTGATGACTTTTAATAGAGCCTATATCATATCATAAAGTTGAATACATTGGCGTGGTCAAAATTTAAATGCAGACGAAGTAACATGTTTTAATAATCAAAATGATCTTGTTAATGAAAAGGAAGCGGTTCGGATACCGCCTGAGTGTTTGAAATGGAGGAAGGATTATGAAAAAAAGATTTACAGCATTAATGTTAAGTACCATGATGGCAGCATCTTTATTGGCAGGCTGCGGCAGCAGTAATGAAATGCAGGAAAATGGCAGTTCCGCGGCAAATGGCAATGGCGGTGAAACCTATACCGTTGGTATTTCCCAGTTTGCAGAGCATGGTTCTCTGGATAACTGCCGTGAAGGTTTTCTGGCAGGTCTGGCGGAAGCAGGTCTTGTAGAAGGCGAAAACCTGAAAGTGGTATATGAAAATGCACAGGCAGATACCGGTGCAGCAGCAACAATTGCAGACAGTTTTGTATCTCAGAAAGTGGATCTGGTTTGTGCCATTGCCACACCTGCAGCAGCAGCAGCTTACAATGCATGTATGGATGCGGATATTCCGGTTGTATATTCTGCAATTTCTGATCCGGTTGCAGCAGGTCTGGCTGACGAAACCGGTGCTTCCACTGGCAACATCACCGGTACTTCTGATGTACTGCCCGTATCAGAGCAGCTGAATATGATTCGTACCATGATGCCTGATGCAAAGAAGATCGGTATCCTGTACACCACCAGCGAAGCCAACTCCATCAGTACCATTGCAACTTATAAAGAACTGGCGGGCGAATACGGTTTTGAAATCGTGGATTCTGGTATCAGCGTAGTCAGCGAAGTGGAAATGGCAGCAGCAGATCTGGCTGGCAAAGTGGATTGCATCTGTAACCTGACAGATAACACCGTCGTACAGGCACTGCAGGTGGTTCTGGCACAGGCAAATGAAGCAAAAATCCCTGTATTTGGCAGTGAAATCGAACAGGTTAAGAACGGCTGTGTAGCTTCCATGGGTATTGATTACGTAGCACTGGGCAAAACCACCGGTGAAATGGCAGCAAAGGTTCTGAAAGGGGAAAGCGAAGCTTCCGAAATGAACTTTGAATCTGCAGAAAAAGCAGAGCTGTATGTGAACACAGCAGCAGCAGAACTGATCGGCATGACACTGGATGAATCCTATATCAGCGGTGCTGTGGAAGTATTTGACGAAATCGTAGTGGAATAATAGCGAAACCATAATAGAAGGTATACCGAAATCGTAGTGGAATAATAGCGGAATCATAATAAAAGGTATATAGAAATAGCAATTGAACAGCTGCGATGGAATAAGTTTTAAGATAAAAAGATTTGAGGTAGCATTGTGACATTAGTATTAAGCGTTTTGGAACAGGGTTTGATTTACGCCATTATGGCCATGGGCGTATATATCACTTATAAAATTCTGGATTTTCCGGATATGACCGTAGATGGCAGTTTTCCCATGGGAGCTGCTATTGCGGCTGCCATGATCAGCCGGGATATCAATCCGCTGGTAACACTTCCCGTCTGTTTTGCAGCAGGTATTTTAGTGGGAATCTGTACCGGTGTGATTCATGTGAAGCTGGGTGTTCGTGATCTGCTTGCCGGTATTATCATGTTCACCGGTTTATACAGCATCAATTTAAGAATTGCCGGAAAAGCAAATCTTCCTATTTATAATAAGGTTACTGTTTTTGAAAATGACCTGACAAAGTCTCTTCCGGAGGGAATTTCCACTTATCGGAAACTGATCATTATTTTGATCCTGGTACTTGCTGTAAAATTCATTCTCGACTGGTATCTGAGCACCCGTTCCGGTTTCCTTCTGCGGGCAGTAGGCGACAATGAAAACATTGTAACGGCCATGGGTATTGATCAGGGAAATATCAAGATTCTGGGTCTGGCTCTTGCCAATGGTATGGTAGCTCTTGCAGGATGTATTTTTGCACAGCAGCAAAGATATTTTGATATCAGCATGGGAACTGGTACTGCAGTTATCGGTCTGGCCAGTGTAATCATTGGAACCAGCCTTTTCAAAAATATGACATTTCTCCGTGCAACTTCAGCGGTTATCATTGGCTCACTGATGTATAAAGCCTGCGTAGCTGTGGCAATCCGCTATATGGATTCTCAGGATCTGAAGCTGGTAACAGCAGTATTGTTCCTGATTATTCTGGTCATTGGCCGGGAACGGAAAAGGAAGGTGAAAGGAAATGCTTGAATTACAGCATATTAATAAATACTATAATCCGGGTACGGTCAATGAACTTTGTCTGTTTAAGGATTTTAATTTAACGGTTTCTGACGGAGAATTCGTATCAATTGTAGGAAGTAACGGCTCCGGCAAAACTTCCATGCTGAATTTAATCTGCGGAAGCATTGATCTGGACAGCGGAGAGATTCTTTTTAATGGCGAAAAACTGTCAAAGCAAAAAGCACATGTCCGCACCAGAAAGATTGGCCGTGTTTATCAGGATCCTGCCAAGGGAACCTGCCCTTCTATGACAATTCTGGAAAATCTTTCCATTGCAGATAATAAGGGAAAGCCCTATAACCTGAAACGCGGACTGAAAAAACATAAAATAGATTACTATAAAGAACTGCTTCATGGGCTGAATCTGGGTCTGGAAGATAAGCTTTATACAAAAGTAGGTGCTCTTTCCGGCGGTCAGCGCCAGACACTGGCACTTTTGATGGCTACCATGACACCTATTGAACTGCTGATCCTGGACGAACACACAGCAGCGCTGGATCCGAAGACTGCGGAAATTGTTATGGAACTGACCGATAAGATCGTAAAGGAAAAACAGGTCACCACCATGATGGTTACCCACAACCTGCGCTATGCCGTAGAATACGGAAACCGCCTGCTGATGATGCATCAGGGCAATGTGGTGCTGGATAAAAAAGGCGAAGAAAAAGCCGCCATGGAAACGGATGATATCCTGACCATGTTTAATGAAATCAGTATTGAATGCGGTAACTGATACGATTTTAGAGATAAAAAACACTGTTGAAAAATCAAATTCTCATATGCGAGATGAGAGGATTTTTCAGCAGTGTTTTTGTTATTTTATGGGAACGGTTTGGCGGTTCTTACAGCTATGTTTGATATTAGTAGCGATAGATAGATTTTCCTTTTAGCTGTTAATAATGATAGATGTTCTTTTTGACTGTTAATAATGATAGATGTTCTTTTTGGCTGCAATAAATACCAGTGTTACGATGGCTGCTACCAGTTCTGCTGCTACAATGGAGAACCAGATGCCGTCAATTCCGAGGAAAATGGGGAAAATTAAAACTGCAGCTACCTGGAACAGAAGGCTTCGCAGGAAAGAAATCAGGGCGGAAGTCAGTCCGTCATTCAGTGCAGTAAAGAAAGAGGAACCGAAAATTGCCATACCGGAGAATAAATAGGAAAATGAATAGATCATAAATGCTCTGACCGTTAGCTCCATCAGTCCTGCATCATAACCTACAAAAATATCCGCCAGCATTTTGGACAGACATTCGGCCAGGCCAAACATGGCAATGGAAAAGATAGCGATTATAACAAAGCTCTTTTTTCGCAGATTTTTCAGTTCAGCATAATCCCCTGCACCGAAGTGGTATCCAATAACAGGAGCAATACCTGTGGAATATCCAATAAAAATGGCAAGGAAGATCATCGTGACATACATTAATACACCGTATGCGGCGATCCCATCTTCACCGGCATATTTCAGCAGCTGCACATTGTAAAGCATGCTTACAATGGACATTGAAATATTACTCATCAGTTCGGATGAGCCATTGGTGCAGGCTCTTAACAGTGCTCTTCCGTCCGTTTTTGTTTTAGTCAGCCGCAGCAGACTGGAATTCGGATAAATAAAGTAGATCAAAGGCAGAAGGCCGCCGATGGATTGGCTAATGGCAGTTGCCAGTGCGGCACCTGCCAGCCCCCAGTGGAATACCGCCATAAACAGGGCATCCAGTACCATATTGGTAATTCCAGAGATTAAAGTGACTGTTAAACCCAGCTGAGGTTTTTCTGCCGTAATAAAAAAACTCTGAAATTCAAATTGGAGCATATACAGAGGCAGTGCAGTCAGCAGGATGCGCCCATAGGTCACACAGTAATCCAACATAGTGCCATCGGCTCCCAGAAAAGCGGCAATCGGTCTTAAAAAAATAAAGCTGATCACTGCAATAAGAATACCACAGGCGATAGTTACATAAATGAACAGGGAAAACAGTTCCCGGGCTTTTTGTTTCTTTCCTTCGCCCATGGTTTTCGCAATCAATGCGCTGCCGCCGGCACCGAACATAAATCCGATGGAGCCTAAAATCATCAGAAAAGGCATAATGAAATTAACAGCAGCAAAAGGAGTTTTTCCAACAAAGTTGGAAACGAAAAATCCGTCAACCACACCGTAAATGGATGTGAAAATCATCATAATGATAGACGGCAAAGTAAAATGAAAAAGTCGTTTGTAATTAAAATGATCGGAAAGTTGTATATTCATAATATCTCCCTAGAGCCTTTTTCAAACACGCTCTAATTAGTCAAGTCTTTTTTCTTTAAAATAAAGGATTTTTTAAGTCTCTATCTCCTCAAAAAAGTTTCTTCAGGTTAGAGTGTAATAGTGGATGATCACAGTTCATTCAGTTTCTCTTTAAAAGCAGTCAGAAATCGATCTGTTAATTCTGTATAAAGTTCCCGTTCTTCTTCCGACCAGGAATCAAAAATTTCATTTTCAAATTTAATTAATCGAAATGTTGTATTTTGGACCAGTAAGTTGCCTTTATCCGTAAGACAGACCTTTTTTTGTCTGCCGTTTACTGCCTCCAGATATACGACACCGTCTGCTTCCAGTTTCCGCAGGGCAGAATTAATGGTCTGTTTGCTGATGCCGGACATATGCGTAATGTCACTGAGGAGACAATCTTCTCCTACATTGCAGATTATGTAAAGAATGCGCATTGCACTGTCGGTCAGTCCTAATTTTAAAGCAGCATCGTGATAAGCAGCCTCGATTTCCGATGTCAGCAGATTGATTCGTTTCATTTTGACTGGCGTACGGTCGGTCATAAAATAGGCACCTCCTTGAAAAAAAGTAACAGTTCAGCAGGGGAGTTGAAGGTTGCTGTTTCGTTAAATAATAAATATAAAAAAGTACGAAATCGTCCCATACTTGATGAAGTATAGTATGATTTCGTACTTTTGTCAATGGGATTTTAAAGGTTTCAGAGGATTTATAAAGTGTTGCTTCAAATTCCCTCGTAGAGTATAATAGCCTAAATGGAAATGTCTGATACTGCTGACATTTTCTATGAAATGAAATTTTTCATAAAAACTTAAAAATGAAAGAAAGAGGGGAAAAATGTTTTATGGAAGTATTATCAAATTTAGATGGAAATATCCTTCTTTGGATTCAGGAGAATATAAGAACTGATTTTTTAACACCAGTGGTTGTGTTTATTACCAGTCTGGGAAACAGCGGTGCTATTTGGATCGCGGCGGCGGTAGCGATGCTTTTTCATCCCCGCAGCAGAAAAGCAGGTATACTGACTTTACTGGCGTTGTTAGGTTCTCTTCTTATTAACAATATGCTTTTAAAGAATGCAGTAGCCAGACCGAGACCGTGGACCAGCGTGGAGGGGCTGCAGATTTTGATCAGTAAGCCAGGCGGATTTTCCTTCCCTTCCGGCCACACTTCCAGTTCTTTTGCAGCAGCAGTCGTAATGTTTAAGAATCTGCCCCGCAAACTTGGTGTACCTGCCATGGTGCTGGCAGTCATGATTGGTTTGTCACGTCTGTATGTAGGTGTACATTATCCCACAGATGTGCTGTGCGGAGCATTGATGGGAACGTGTATTGCTCTGGTGGTGTGCTGGGGGGCAGAACGTGCTCTGAAGAAATGATTGTGAAAAGAGGGGAAGAAAATTTCTACAGCTTTTCTTATAGAGAACGACGCAGGGGTCTGATAGCCCCTTCCGTTCTCTTTTTTATTGTTTACGATAGATTTATGAGGAAAAGGAAATGTCAATAGGGAAGATAAATGGCTAAATTGCAAAATAATAGAATTGGTGATATGATGATAGAATAAAATTCATTTATTTGAAATTTTTACAGTCAGTGGCAAAAAAAATAGTTAGCAAAAGTGAATTTTAAACGTTTGCTTTATTGATTGTGCTATCATTACGATAAAATGAAAATGAGGATAACATAAAGAGGAAAAAAGATGGTTACAGGTGAGTTGAAAAGTAAAATTGATAGTTTGTGGGAAATTTTCTGGACAGGCGGATTAACGAATCCTTTGGACGTAATTGAGCAGATGACGTATCTGATGTTTATTCGTGATCTGGATGATACAGATAATCGCCATGCAAAAGAATCAATGATGTTGGGGCTTCCATATGAAAGTATTTTTACAGAAGAAGTTCAGATTGGAGAACGTACAATAAATGGGAATCAGTTGAAATGGAGTGTATTTCATGATTTTCCAGCTGCAAAAATGTACAGTACGATGCAGGAATGGGTATTTCCATTTATTAAAACGCTGCATACTGATAAGGACAGTGCATATTCCAAATATATGAGTGATGCAATCTTCAAAATACCAACACCATTGTTGTTAGATAAAATTGTAACTTCTATGGATGGGATTTATGAACAGATGGCACGGTTAAAAAATGTAGATACTCGTGGTGATGTATACGAATATCTCCTTTCGAAACTTGCTACTGCGGGTGTAAATGGTCAATTTCGTACACCACGCCACATCATTCGAATGATGGTTGAATTGATGGATCCGAAAGCGGATGAAGTAGTTTGTGATCCGGCTTGTGGAACTTCCGGATTCCTTGTTTCTGTCAGTGAATATTTAAAAGAAACACGAAAAGAAGAGATTTTTTTCAACAAGCAAAATAAAAACCATTATATGAATCATATGTTCCATGGATTTGATATGGATAGAACCATGCTGCGTATCGGCGCAATGAACATGATGACACATGGTGTAGACAATCCTTTTATTGAATATAGAGATAGTCTTTCGGAACAGAATCCGGATAAAGAACAGTACAGTCTGATTTTAGCAAATCCACCTTTCAAGGGAAGTTTGGATTATGACTCTGTAAGTGCTGATTTACTGAAAGTTTGTAAAACAAAGAAAACAGAATTATTATTTTTGGCTCTGTTTATTCGAATGCTTAAAGTGGGCGGAAGATGTGCATGTATTGTACCAGATGGTGTATTATTTGGTTCATCCAAGGCACATAAAGCGATTCGGAAAGAACTGGTAGAAGCCAACCGATTAGAAGCAGTTATTTCCATGCCATCAGGTGTGTTTAAACCTTATGCGGGAGTATCCACTGCCATCCTGATCTTTACGAAAACTGCCTATGGCGGAACCGATCGTGTCTGGTTTTATGATATGAAAGCAGATGGATTCAGTCTTGATGATAAAAGAAGCGAAACAAAAGAAAATGATATTCCGGATATTATAAAACGTTTTAAGAATCTCGAAGGTGAAACAGAACGGAAACGTACAGAGCAGAGTTTTTTTGTCACAAAGAAAGAAATTGCGGATAATGACTATGATTTAAGCATCAATAAATATAAGGAAATAGAATATGTAGCAGTAGAGTACCCTTCTACAGAAGAAATTATGGTAGAACTTCGTGAACTTGAAATGAAGATTAGTGAAGAAATGGAAGCTTTGGAACAATTGTTAGGATTATAAATTCGGATTTGTAGGGATGAAAGATGAAGGCTTTTGATGAAGTGTTTATAGACAAAACAAAATATGGAGTTAAGGTTCAGACATCTGAATATGGAAAACAGGGCAAATATATCATAATAGATCAAGGACAAAGTCAAATCGCAGGATATACTGACAGAGAAGAGGGCTTGTTTGAAGAAGTTCCGGTTGTAATATTTGGAGACCACACAAGAGTAGTAAAGTACGTTGATGAACCATTTTTTCTTGGTGCTGATGGAGTAAAAGTGCTTCGAAGTAGAGATGAAAATGCAAATTATAAGTATTTGTATTATGCATTAAAGAATGCCAAAATTCCAAATACTGGATATAACAGACATTTTAAATGGTTAAAAGAAGTAAAGATAAATTATCCTGATAGCAATAAACAAGCTGAAATAGTAGATGTATTAGATCACGTATCGGATATTATTTCAAAAAGAGAAACAGAGCTGCAAATATTGGACAACCTCATCAAAGCCCGATTTGTCGAGTTGTTTGGGGATCTTGCATCACCGAAATGCAAATGGAAAGCTGAAAAATTGGTTGATGTATGCGT
The DNA here is from genome assembly GCA_045121095.1 of Lachnospiraceae bacterium. Classification (GTDB taxonomy): domain Bacteria; phylum Bacillota; class Clostridia; order Lachnospirales; family Lachnospiraceae; genus TWA4. The sequence goes on from JBGVFN010000191.1 coordinate 16,978, forward strand.
GAATCCAGATGATATCAAATGTGGACCATTTGGAACGCAATTAAATAAAGATGAATATGTTGATTCAGGTGTTGCGGTTTGGGAAATACCTCAAATCAATAGTTTATTTTTAACTACACCAACACATTATCTTACAGAAGAAAAGGCAAGACAATTGGATGCATATTCTATTAAGCCAGGTGATATTGCCATGTCCAGAAAAGGAAATGTTGGTAAATGTGCAGTTTTTCCTTCAAGTTTAGCAGAGGGCATTATCCATTCGGATGTTCTTCGAATCCGTGTGGATGACAGTCGTGTGTTTCCAATGTTTATGATGCATCAATTGCATTATAGTGGTGCCGTACAACATCAGATTGAGCTGGTAAGTTCGGGAGCAATAATGGCTGGAATAAATGTTACGAAACTAAAGCAGATATTTGTTCATATTCCGCCTATGGAACTACAAAATCAGTTCACAACCTTTGTTCAGCAGGTCGACAAATCAAAAGTTGCCGTACAAAAAGCACTGGATGAAACCCAATTATTGTTTGATAGTCTGATGCAGAGGTATTTTGGATAAAAATAAGGAATATTTTTCGATAACAGGAGATATATGGAAAAAAGAATAATTTATCATGGAAGTAATGTGATGGTTCATACACCGAAAGTGTTGACTCATGGTTACTACAAAGATTTCGGTTATGGATTTTATTGTACGGATTTGGAAAAACAGGCAAAACGTTGGGCATTGGTCAAAAAGAAAACACATGTTGTGAATGTTTATACGTATACAGCAGAAGAGGATTTGAAAATTTTAAAATTCGATGGAATGACAGAAGAATGGCTGGATTTTGTGGTTGCCAGTAGACGAGGAATAGAACATACTTATGATATTGTAGAGGGGCCGATGGCTGATGATACTATTTGGGACTATATAGAAGATTATCTTCGTGGGGCAATCACTAGAGAAGCATTTTGGATATTAGCTAAATTTAAGTATCCGACGCATCAGATTGTGTTTTGTACAGAAAAGGCGCTTTCGGCTCTGAAATTTGAGAGGGGTTATGAAGTATGACAAATATGTTCTTTAAAGATGAAATCATCACAGAAAATGATTTGTATTTTATCTGTTATATGATTGAGCGGGTTTCCAGATGCCTTCATCAGAGAAATGTGTATGTTGTGAATGCTGTTTCGCCTGAGGAATGGCGTCGGCTTATTAGTCTTGCGAATGTACTTCATTGCGAAAATCCATTGAAAGTAGTAGATGAATGGGTTGAGGAATATCAATTAGAGGGGGGAAATTTTGATATTGAGGATGTAGATAAAGAGCTGGTTGAGAGAATTCCATCTCCTACACAGATAGGGAAAGTATATATGAGGCTGATTGTTGATTCTTTGTTGCCAGAAGAGGATTACATTGATGCATTAATCCGTGTTTATAACGATGAGATTTGTTTGAAAATTGATGATTATAATTGCAGTGCATATTTCGAACCATCATATGTGATTCTGCGGGCATATTTGAATGGGGGCTTTTAAAGAAGAGTTATTGATATAAAAGGCGATAGTTGGAGAAGGATGTTGGTACGATTGGATAGGAGAGTACCGACATGGAAGAAAAAATTGTAACGATAATCAATGAGATGGCAGAATATTTGAATGTAGCACAAATGAAAAAACTTCAGGAAGTATTGTTGAAAACATTTTCAGAGAAAGAAGCAGTAAAAGAAACTATTGGTAATGAAGAATATCTTCGTTTGTTTCTTGATGCAAAGAAAATAGAAGGATGTTCAGAACGAACCATTCATTATTATAGAACAACTGTAGAAAAATTGCTGGAATATATAAAAACTCCAGTACGCAAAATGACAACGGAAGAAATACGTGCATATCTTGTGGATTATCAAAAAATAAATAATTGCAGCAAGGTTACTGTAGATAATATTCGTCGGAATATATCCAGTTTTTTCTCATGGTTAGAAGAGGAAGACTATATTCTAAAAAGTCCTATGAAAAGGATTCATAAAATTAAGACAAAGCAACAGGTGAAAGAAATAATATCAGATGAAGCAATTGAACAGTTGCGGGATCATTGTGAATGTTCACGTGATTTAGCAATAATAGATTTGCTTTATTCGACAGGAATTCGTGTTGGAGAATTAGTTAACCTCAATATTTCAGATATCGATTTTGAGGAAAGAGAATGTATTGTATTTGGAAAAGGTGATAAAGAGCGAAAAGTATATTTTGATGCGAAAGCCAAAATACATTTACAGCAATATTTAAATAGTAGAACAGATCGTAATCCGGCGTTGTTTGTTACATTAGATGCACCACATGACCGATTGAAGATAAGCGGTGTTGAAATTCGCATTCGTAAACTTGGAAGAAAATTGAATATGTTGAAAGTTCATCCGCATAAGTTTCGTAGAACCATGGCTACAAGGGCAATTGATAAAGGTATGCCAATCGAACAGGTTCAAAAAATACTGGGACATTCACAAATAGATACAACCATGCAGTATGCTATTGTAAATCAGGCAAATGTAAAAGTATCCCACCAGAAGTTCATTGCGTAATGCAACTTCGGATTTGTAGGGCTCCTTGAAAATCGAATAGTTATTTGACATAGTGGTGATAAGGTGTTATTATATATCAAAAGAGGTGCTACCGATAGACGGTTAGTTCCAAGTATATAACGATTAAAAATAACCGCTAAGTTTTCTCAGGACCAGGCGGTTATTTTTGTGTCCTGCTATTCTTTCCAACCGAATAGCCAAGACTAAAACATGTTAAACATAAACTGATAACAGCAATCAAGCTATCGATGGTGAGCATAAGCAAATCCTCCATTATAAGATTTCTGCAAGCAGATTTCTATGTGAACAGAGGTCACAGTCCTCTGGAAAAGGACTAACCGCCTACCGAATAAGGTAGCACCTCCCAATACTATAACAAATATATATTCAATATACAAGGGCTGAATGAAAAATTGGTGGATTTGTAGGGGATGAAAGAATGAAATTACAAGAAGTATGTGAAGTTTATTCTGGGTATGCGTTGAAAGAGTTTCATGATTCTGACGAAGGATATCCTGTGATAAAAATAGGAAATATTTGTTCGGATGGAACACTTGACTTGGAAAAATGCCAATTCACAAATGATTTTGTCAATGAAAAATATTTTTCTAAAAAAGGTGATATATATGTTGCTCTGTCAGGTGCTACAACCGGAAAAATAGGCATTATTAATACCGATGAAAAGTATATAATTAATCAGCGAGTTGGTGTAGTAAGAAAGATTGATAAAGCAATTCCTGACCAATATATAAAGTATTTTCTGATGAATAAAACAGAAAAGATATTGGAAGATGCGTCTGGATGTGCACAACCCAATATAAGTCCAAAGCAAATTGGTCAATATGAATTTCCAAAGTTGGGTTATTCTGAAATGGACCATATATCAGTTATTCTTGACGGAATTTCTAATGTGATTGCACAGAGAAAACAGGAACTTCAGAAATTCGATGACCTCATCAAAGCCCGATTTGTCGAGTTGTTTGGGGATCTTGCATCACCGAAATGCAAATGGAAAGCTGAAAAATTGGTTGATGTATGCGTGAATCCAGATGATATCAAATGTGGACCA
>JBGVFN010000192.1:0-3881 GCA_045121095.1 Lachnospiraceae bacterium
GCACCTCCACTACCTGAAGCTGTTCTCCATATAACGGGTGCTCTGTCAGCCGGCCTCTGGCCTCCACATATTCCCCCTCGTTTATGTAAAAAAGACTGCCCACCAGAGTAAGCGTACGCTCTCTGGTGGACACCTCCATAACCGCATATCCATTCTCCGGATTTCTGTAGATGATATGTTCCACATATCCGGAAATATCTGTTAATTCATTCACTGATTGAATTATTCTTCTCCTATACCATCACTGGATAACAGTTCAATGTATTTACCGGTACCAATTGCAACTGCTGTTAACGGATCATCTGCAATTGTAGTATTAATGCTGGTCTTTTCCTGAATCAGGGTATCCAGACCATTCAGCAGAGAACCGCCGCCGGTCATCACAATACCTCTGTCAAAAATATCAGCTGCCAGTTCCGGAGGAGTCTTCTCCAGCACATTATGAACAGCATCTACGATCTGCATAGCAGGCTCTCTTAATGCTTCCAGTGTCTCATCAGATGTAATGGTGATGGTCTTGGGAAGGCCGGTTACCAGATTACGTCCTCTTACTTCCATGGTTGCCAGTTCTGCTCTCTTATAAGCGGAACCAATGTTGATCTTAATATCTTCTGCAGTTCTTTCACCGATCAGCAGATTATGTTTCTTACGCATGAAACGTACGATTGCTTCATCGAAGTCATCGCCAGCTACTTTAACGGATGTGCTGACAACAGTACCACCCAGTGAAATAACTGCGATATCAGATGTACCGCCGCCGATATCTACGATCATGTTACCGCAGGGTTTGGAAATATCAATACCAGCACCGATTGCTGCTGCAACAGGTTCTTCGATGATCTGAACATCTCTTGCACCTGCTGAATAAGTAGCATCTTCTACTGCTTTCTTTTCAACTTCTGTTGCACCACTGGGGATACAAACGCTGATACGGGGTTTTCTTAAAGTCTTTCTGCCTACTGCTTTCTTAATGAAATATTTCAGCATCTTTTCTGTAACGGTATAATCGGAAATAACACCCTGTCTTAAAGGTCTTACTGCAATAATGTTGCCCGGAGTACGTCCGATCATCAGTCTTGCTTCTTCACCGATTGCCTTTACTTTACCTGTATCACGATCAAAAGCCACTACTGAGGGCTCTTTTAAAACAACACCTTTTCCTTTGATATATACCAGAATACTGGCCGTACCAAGATCAATACCAATATCAGTTGATAACATGATTATCCTCCTTCTTCTGATTTCGCACAAAGAACCGGTTTTGCCGTATATTCATTCTTCTGTGCTGCGAGTATCTTCTTCATGTGTCTTTTGCACCCTGCAATCTGCATTTTTCTGCACGCAGGTTAATTTTGCCCGCAAAAAACGACATGCAAAATAACAAATTATTACATGCTAAGTATATCACGACATTTTTTCTTGTCAATTACCAGTCTTTCAACTTTACGAAATTCTCATAATACTTATATTTTATTAATACTTTTTCATTTTTTTTAAACAACTTTTTCTGTCTTTTTCCTATCGTATTTATCACAAACACCTCACACAGGAAATACTGTCATTATTTATTCCCCGGAAATCGGGGCATAACCGGCTGCTTCCACCAGCCGCTGTCCCTGTTCGGAAACAATCCAGTCCAGAAGTCTCTGCGTATTTTCAGAAACCTGTCCGGAAATCACCGCACAGTAAATACTGTCTGATAAAGGATATTCTCCACTGGAAACCGTATCATTATCCGGGTATACACCATCTACAGATAACAATTTTGTTCCCTTATCCACATCCATGCTTCGTGTATAATACAGGAAAGAAAATCCAATGGCACCTCTGTGATTGGTATAGGTGGAAGCGGTTTCCGTTATTCCTTCCTCCGTATTAAGCTGATATTCCTGCTCCGGCACCATCAGCGAAGTATTCCCCATGAATTCTTCCAGACGTTCCTGAGCACCATTGCCGGAATTACGCTGAAACGCTATGATGTCTTCATCCTCGCCGCCAAGCTCAGACCAGTTTACAATCTTTCCGGAATAAATTTCCCGCAGCTGCTCCTGGGTCAGATTCTCCACGGGATTCTCCCGATTGGCAAAGAAAACAAAGGCTTCTGCACCAATGGGAATCAATGTGATCTCCTTCCCCTGTTCAGCAGCCAGCTGTAAGATTTCCTCCGATGGCATCTCCGAGAAAACCATATCGGTCTTTCCCGACAAAAGTTCTTTGTAAGCTTTTGTGGTATTCGTATAACGAAATGGTGAGTTTTTTTGATTCAATTCCGGTATAGTCTCCGGATAAACGGCATTCACCACCGCAGAATACAATGGAAATAGTGCAGCGGAACCATTTAAAACCGGCAGATTTTCTGACAAAACCAACTCCGGTTCTTCATCCAGCCGTGCGATATCCGAATTTTCATCAAAAGGCAGATATCTGCTGGTATCCACACTATTATTATCTACCTCTGTCATAGATTCAATATAGTAATTTCTTCCATGACAGGCCAGCAGAGAAATCACTCCGGCAGTCAGAAGCAGTACGCTGCAGAGCCTGCAGACTGCTTTTGCCCGCACACCCGCCACAAACTGGCGTATTACCAGAGGAATCTGAAAACACAGTGCAATAATCAAAGAAATCAGCATATTGGTTTTTATGAAAAATGCCACGCCGATCAGAACCAGAGTCTCCACCAGTCCCACTATCAAAGACCAGATCAGAATGAATCTTTTACTCACAAAGAACACCTCAAATTTATTGTGACTATTCAGCCACTCATAATTTTCGAAGAAAATTATGAATGCTGCACGATTTCTTCATTTTAACATCTTTTATTTCGCATTTCCATAAACATTCTGTGAAATGTATAAATTTTAAAGAAAAAAAGAGCAAATTTTAAAAAAATCTTAAAGAAAAAGGACGAATCCGTAAGCCAATCTTCTTTCAAACATAAGCTGCAGAACTCGTCCATTTGCACATATGATATTCTATTGTGATCTATTTACTTAAATGTATTCGATTTCTCCTGTTTTTACACAACCATATCCATCCATCTGGGCCAGACGGCGTTTAAATCCATCTGACTGTAAGACTCTGATCATACTTTCAAAAGCCGGATGATTTAAAAATTTCCGATGGAAGATCAGCTTCAGATTGGCTTTATAAAGAGGAACAAAGGCCAGCTCCGGAAACCGTTTTCCCATGCTGCTGCTGCCTACTGCCGCATCCGCCTGTCCGCTGTCTACTGCCGCTGCTGCTGCCATGGAAGAAATACTTTCTCTGGGAGAAATATTTAATTCTTCCATACGGATTCCCAGTTCCTTCATATGACAATCCAGCGCCATCCGACAGATGCTGCCTTTTTCTCCCAGCATAACCCGGGCATCCGAGGCAATCAGCTTCTGCAGGATTTTTTTCACAGCTGCACCTGCATATGCCTCCTCTTTCCTGACATAAAAGCCGTATTCTTTTTGTGCCACCTGCACACTCACCAACGGAACACCGGGAACCAGGTGACGCAAACATGCCTCATCCCCCTGTAAAATAGGAACGAACGCCGCATGAACTTTTTCAAAATACAAGGAATACAGGCTGTCATACGCGGTCAGCGAATGCTGAATAACAGGAAGACTTTCCAATTCCAGCTGAAAGTAAGCACAGAAAACCGAAATGAGCTCATCCTTACCGCTGATGATCAAACCATTGTTATTGCGCAGATAATCCCTGGTGCGCAGAGCATTATCCATGGTATTAGCCAGCAGTACCGGCTGCGGTGCTGGACTACTGCTTTCTGTCGTTTTCAGCAATTCTGCATTTCCGGGACTTTCCATCGGCTCCGAACCCACATATTGGCCCGCTCTTCCACTATTTCCAGACTGTGAATTCTGGTTTAA
>JBGVFN010000193.1:0-30672 GCA_045121095.1 Lachnospiraceae bacterium
CAGGATGTGCATCCCATTTTGAGATAAATTTCTCTCAAATGAAGGAGGCGTAGCGGGCTACGCTGACTGAATCTGAGAAAAATTTAGCCAAAACTGGGGTGCGCAGACTGCGTGAATGATTTTTCAAACACGCTCTAGAGCGTGGATGATTTTTCAAACACATTCCAGACACGCTCCTGGTTTATGAATCGTTCGTATTATAGCGTTTACATTATAAAGTTCACGTTAGGAGAATTTTCAATGACACATTCCTCAAAAGCCATTTTACTGGTCAGTTTCGGTACCAGTATCCATACAGCCAGAAAAGCAACCATCGATCAACTGAAAGACGATCTGCAAAAAGAATTTCCTGACTGCTCCGTATACTGCGCATGGACCAGTCAAAGAATCATCCAGCAGGTTCTCAAACAGGATCAAATTCATATCATGACTATAACCGAAGCCATGAAACAGATGCATACAGATGGAATCCGGGAACTGCTTGTTCAGCCCACATTTATCTTAAATGGTCCAGAAAACGAACGCATGCTTTCCGAAATAGCTGCCTGTACACATCACTTTGAAAATATCCGTATCGGCAGCCCGTTACTGGCCTCTTTTCATGATTATATTGCTGTAATTTCTGCTTTGAAACGGGAATATGCGGCACTGCCTGCAAACGAAGTACTGATTTTTATGGAACATGGCACAGCAAAGTCCGTAAAATCAATGAATTCTACAAACTTTCATCTCGCTTTACAAAAATACTGGCATTCCAATGTGTTTGCAGGAGCCATGAAAGATGCCGATTTTATCCGTTTTATGAAAATGCTGCTTTCTATGAAAAAACAATCTTCCTTTCGAATTCATCTGATTCCATTTCTTTTTACTGCCGGACGTCATGCAGTTCATGATATGGCAGGTGACCAGGCGGATTCCTGGAAAAATATATTTCAGCGTGAGGGATATGAAGTAGTCTGTCACATGAAAGGACTCGGTGAATATCCTGCTATTCGAAGAATTTTTGTTGAACACGCTCATGCAGCTGTTAAAATGAAGCAGTTAAGATGAGAAGCTATTAAGATAAATCAATAAAACTATCCATACTATAATTAAGCCAATAAAAAATGTCCATATTATATCAGGAAACAACTCTCTTTTGATTTCTCAACATCAGAGAATCGATTCCTCATATAATATGGACATCTTTGTTCGCATATCGAGTGACTCCACAGGGGAATCTATAAAAACAAGTCAATCTACGAACTGTTTATTTAAAATTCTTGCAGCATCTGCTACATATTCCAGACAGGGTTTCTTCTGGTAATAACGTCCGCCGCGTTCCTGAACTTTCGTCATAACTTCATTACCTTCCAAAGAAGTTAATTCGCTGCAATAAATGCTGCCGTTTTCTTTTTTAAATTCGTTCATTAAATAACGAAACATTTCATAATTTTCTTCTTTTGCCTTAATATTCTTAGGATCGGTATTGCCTGTTTCCAGACCGGCAATCATTGCCATGGCACAAACTGCGCCGCATACTTCTTTCATTCTTCCCATGCCGCCACCAAAGGAACAGGAAAGTTTTAACGCAAGTTCTTTATCGATTCCGTATCGGTCACAATAAGCAAGAATAACAGATTGGCAACAATTGTAGCCTTCTCTGAAATTCTCTTTGGTTTTCTCTACATAATTATCCTTTTTTAACATTCGCGCTTCAAGGTCCTTTCAGTGTAGTATCCGTTTTCACGTTCTGATTTGTTACTATATTCTACACCAATTTACAAAAAATATAAAGTACTTTTTTGTAAACTTATTACGAAAAAAGACAAAATACGGAAGAAACCAGTTTCCTGATTCCTTCCGCATCCTAAGTCAAATTATAACTATTTAGAAGATTCAGATTATTCTTCTACTGAATACAGAGCAACCAGTCTCTGCAGATGAGCATATTTGTCTACTGCGTTCTTTTCAGACTTAGCAAACAGATCTGCTGCTCTTTCAGGATTCTTAAGAGCCAGTGAAGTGTAACGAACTTCGCCCTTTAAGAAGTTCTGATACAGGGACATATCAGGTGTCTTGGAGTCAAGGCTGAAAGGATTCTTGCCTTCTTCCTTCAGTGCAGGATTGTATCTGAATAAGTGCCAGTATCCTGATGCAACTGCTTCTGCTTCTTCAGTCATAGCCTTAGCCATACCTTTTCTGATACCATGGTTGATACAAGGAGCGTAAGCGATGATCAGTGAAGGTCCGGGATATGCTTCTGCTTCTGCAATAGCTTTAACAGTCTGATTGTAATCAGCACCCATAGCGATCTGAGCAACATATACATAACCGTAGCTCATAGCGATACCAGCCAGATCTTTCTTCTTAACATCTTTACCACCAGCTGCGAACTGTGCAACTGCACCTACGTTAGTAGATTTGGAAGCCTGTCCACCTGTATTGGAGTAAACTTCTGTATCGAATACGAAGATGTTGATGTCTTTGCCAGAAGCTAATACATGGTCAACACCGCCGAAACCGATATCGTAAGCCCAACCGTCACCACCGAAGATCCACTGTGATTTCTTGGACAGGAAGTCTTTTTCAGCCAGGATAGCCTGAGCTTTTTCACAACCGCAAGCTTCTAATGCAGCGATCAGTTTGTCAGTAGCAGCACCGTTGGTAGCACCGCAAGCGAATGTATCTAACCATTCTTTACCTGCAGCTACAACAGCTTCGTTCTTGCCGTTAGCTACTACATCTTCAACTTCTTCTTTCAGACGGTTTCTGATAGCGTTCTGAGCTAATAACATACCGTAACCGAATTCAGCGTTGTCTTCGAATAAGGAGTTATCCCATGCAGGACCCTGTCCTTTTTCGTTAACAGTGTAAGGTGTGGAAGGTGAAGAGTTACCCCAGATTGAAGAACAACCTGTTGCGTTAGCAATGTACATTCTTTCACCGAATAACTGAGTGATCAGTTTAGCGTAAGGTGTTTCACCACAACCTGCACAAGCGCCTGAGAACTCAAGCAGAGGCTGTCTGAACTGAGAACCTTTAACGGTTGCAGCAGCAAATTTAGCAGCTACTTCAGGTTTCTTAGGAATAGTTAAACCGTAGTCATAACCAGCCTGAACACCTGCGTTTGCTTCGAAGTTCTTCATTTCCAGAGCTTTACCCTGTTTGTTACCAGGACAAACGTTTGCACAAGAACCACATCCTGTACAGTCATAAGCAGATACAGTCATGGTGTATCTGAATTCTTTCAGACCTGTGCAAGGAACTGTTTCTACGCCAGCGGGAGCTGCAGCAGCTTCAGCTTCTGTCATAACTACAGGACGAATTACAGCGTGAGGACAAACGTATGCACAACGGTTACACTGGATACACTTGGAAGCATCCCATACAGGAATGTTAACAGCGATACCACGTTTTTCAAATGCAGCAGAACCGGAAGGAGTAGTACCATCTACATAATCTTTGAATGCGGATACAGGCAGTTTGTTACCTTCCTGAGCGTTGATCGGGATCTGGATGTTGTTAACGAATTTAGCAACTTCGGAATCACCTTCTACAGATTTGCCCAGTTCTTCGTATTCACAGTCAGCCCAGCTAGCAGGTACTTCGATTTCAACGATCTGTTTAGCACCTTCTTCGATAGCTGCCCAGTTCTTTTCTACAACGTCACGGCCTTTACGTCCGTAAGTCTTTTCTGCTGCCTGTTTCATCAGTTCGATTGCATGTTCTTCAGGAATGATGTTAGCAAGCTTGAAGAATGCGGACTGCAGAATAGTGTTGATACGTGTGGGGCCCATGCCTGTTTCAATACCAATCTTAACACCATCGATTACATACATCTTGATGTTGTGATCAGCAATGTACTTCTTAGCCTGGCCGGGCAGGTGTTTTTCAATACCTTCCATATCCCATGCACAGTTCAGCAGGAATGTACCGCCATCTTTGATATCCTGAACCATGTTGTACTTACGTACATAAGAAGGATTGTGGCAAGCTACGAAGTTAGCTTTGGAAATCAGGTATGTAGAATGAATTGCTTCTTTACCAAAACGAAGGTGAGAAATAGTTACACCGCCTGATTTCTTGGAGTCATAATCAAAGTATGCCTGAGCATACATATCTGTATTGTCACCGATGATCTTGATGGAGTTCTTGTTAGCACCTACTGTACCGTCAGCACCCAGACCCCAGAACTTACAGCTGATAGTGGAAGCAGGAGTTGTATCAGGGTTTTCGCCCAGTTCCAGTGACAGGTTCGTAACGTCATCAACGATACCGATTGTGAATTTCTGTTTTTCAGTGTTGTTGTAAACAGCCAGAATCTGTGCAGGAGTTGTATCCTTGGAACCTAAACCGTAACGGCCTGTGAATACAGGTACGGAATCAAATTTAGTTCCCTTTAATGCTGCAACAACGTCCAGGTACAGGGGTTCGCCCATAGCACCGGGTTCTTTGGTTCTATCCAGAACAGTAATCTTCTTAACGGTTTCAGGAATTGCATCGATCAGAGCTTCTGCGCAGAAAGGTCTGTACAGACGAACTTTGATAGCACCAACTTTAGCGCCTGCTGCGTTCATGTATGTGATGGTTTCATCGATTGTTTCACATACGGAACCCATAGCGATGATGATCTGTTCAGCATCGGGAGCACCTACATAGTTGAATAACTTGTAGTTTGTACCGATCTTTTCATTAATCTTATCCATGTATTCCTGAACTACTGCGGGTAATGCATCGTAGTAAGGGTTGCAAGCTTCTCTTGCCTGGAAGAAGATATCAGGGTTCTGTGCGGAACCTCTCTGACAAGGATGATTGGGGTTCAGAGCCTTGTTTCTGTATTCAGCCAGAGCATCCATATCTACCATGTCTTTCAGATCTTCATAATCCCATTCTTCGATCTTCTGGATTTCGTGAGAAGTTCTGAAACCATCAAAGAAGTTGATGAAAGGAACTTTACCTTTGATTGCTGCCAGATGAGCAACGGGTGTTAAGTCCATAACTTCCTGTACGCTGGACTCGCAAAGCATAGCACAACCAGTCTGACGGCATGCATATACGTCAGAGTGATCGCCGAAGATTGACAGCGCATGAGATGCTAACGCACGTGCGGATACGTTAAATACACCGGGAAGCTGTTCACCAGCAACCTTGTACAGGTTGGGGATCATTAAGAGCAGACCCTGAGAAGCTGTGTAAGTAGTTGTTAAAGCACCTGCTGCCAGTGAACCATGTACAGCACCTGCTGCACCTGCTTCAGACTGCATTTCGATAACCTGTACGGGCTGACCGAAAATGTTTTTCTTGCCTGCAGTTGCCCATTCATCAGCAGCTTCTGCCATTACAGATGAAGGGGTAATAGGGTAGATTGCTGCAACTTCTGTAAAAGCATAAGAAGCATGGGAAGCAGCATGGTTACCATCCATGGTTTTCATTTTTCTTGCCATTGGAAATTCCTCCTAGATAGTATATAAAATGTTCATTTTATTAATGGGTTGCGGATTACCAGTCCGCATTGATTTGATTATAACATCATGTTAGCAAAGTTGCAAATAAATATTCCACTTTTTTTAGCAAAAAACGGCTAAAAAGATATGTGTTTTTCAAAAAGTACATCTGCGATTTGGACAGAGTGTCTGCTTCCTGAAACAAGATGGTGATTTCCCTCTGTAAGGATTATCAGGGAATCAGATGCATTTTTTTGCACGCATTAAAAATACCATCTTCATAAAGATCATCCGTCTCACAGCAGCAGGCATGAAGCAGACGTGAGTCTGCATGTCCCAGCGCAATACCATAACGGACCTGCTCCATCATGGTAATGTCATTAACACCATCGCCAAAAGCATAGGTATCTGCCTGTTCATATCCGGTCAGAGTCAGAAAACGCCGAATTCCCTCACCCTTGCCGCTTCCACAGGGATAAACCTCCAGTGAGCGACCTTTGTCCAGGATCTCCAGATCAAATTTTGTAAAACTGGCTGCCAGCCGTCTCTTTTTCGCATCACATAAATCATCCGGATTCAGACGCACGGTAAACTTACATACATCCTTCGCGCCATGATCGATGGACCGGACTTTCCCTTTATAAAACTGTTCATAAAAATGGTAAAACCTTAAATTTTCACCAGTACAGTCAGCTTCATCTATATAAAGGTACTGACTCCCTTCAAAAATCGGCATCACCTGTTCTTCTTTGCACAACCTGTCAACTCTGCAAATGATATCCGTTGACAATGTTTGATACCATAATTCCTGCTTTTTATAAATAATATGAGTACCACATCCGGCAATATAGCCATCAAAACCAATGCCACGGATATACGGCTCAACACATGACATACATCTGCCGGTACAGATAATCGCCAGATTTCCTGCTTTCTGTAATTCCCGTACAGCCTGCACTGTGCTTTGGGGAACCCCACGGGGATCTTCCCTGTCATATAAGGTACCATCAATATCAAAAAAAACAATCTTCATAGGCCAAACGGACTCCTGTCTCCCGTCAATTTCTCTTTGGTGCATAATCATAATATTATTATACCACCTGGCAAATCACATGTCAAGTGCTATCGAACATATATTCTCGTCAGTATTTCCATTCCATCTTTCCTGATATATCTCACAACCTGTTAAAACTCTTTCTAATAAGGAAGCATTTCATATTCATTTCTGTTTATTTATACCAATATTTATTTTCTTCTTATTTTTTTGTATGTTAAAAAGTTCAAAAATTTATTTGTTTTTTTGTTGAAATGTGATACTATAGAACCAATCGTATCAGTCAAAGGGGGGCTTTGTGACTGACAGGTAATTGAAAGCAGTTTTTCACCTGCTCAAGATTACTCACATTTATTTTATGAAAGGAGATTTTTATGGACATCCGTTATTTGCGTGCTCTTTCACGCCGCTTTCCTACGATTGCCAAAGCATCTACGGAAATCATCAATCTGTCTGCCATTTTAAACCTGCCCAAAGGTACCGAGCATTTTGTTTCCGACCTCCACGGTGAATACGAACAGTTTCTGCATATACTGAAAAATGGCTCCGGTTCTATCAAAGAAAAGATTGAAGAAGAATTCGGCAACACGCTGAGTGAAAAAGACAAAAAAATATTAGCAACTCTGATCTACTACCCGGAACAGAAGCTTGCTTTGATTCAGAAACAGGAGGCTGATATTGATGACTGGTATAAGATTACGATCAATCGCCTGATGAAGGTTACCTGTCGTACGGCTTCCAAACATACACGCTCCTATGTGCGCAAACGACTTGATTCTGATTTTGCCTATATCATTGAAGAAATTATCTTCGAAAATGATATAAACCATGACCGGGATGCTTACTACAATTCCATTATTTCTACCATCATCGGTATTGGACGTGCTCCTGAATGTATCGTTGCTTTATGCCAGACCATTCAGCGCCTTACCATTACTCATCTTCATGTATTAGGAGATATCTTTGACCGCGGTCCTGGTCCCCATATCATTATGGATACTTTGATGAATTATCATTCTGTAGATATTCAGTGGGGCAATCATGATGTGACCTGGATGGCTGCTGCCAGCGGACATCCCGCCTGCATCGCAGTTGTTCTTCGTTTTGCTGCCCGTTATGGCGAATTGGATATTGTGGAAGAAGGCTATGGTATTAACCTGGTGCCGCTGCAGCGTTTTGTAACAGAAACCTACAAAAACAATCCGGGGCCTACTTTTAATGTTCATTATAATAAAGAAACTTATAATGAAATGGATGCAGAATCCGATAAACGAATCCAGAAAGCCATGGCAATCATTCAGTTCAAACTGGAAGGCCAGATTATCAAATCTCATCCGGAATTTTATATGGAAGATCGACTCCTGCTGGATAAGATTGATTATACCAACGGAACCATCTGCATTGATGGTATTACATATCCACTGAATGATACCGATTTTCCCACCATTGATCCAGCCGATCCTTACAAACTGACTCTAGAAGAAGAATCCGTCATGGAACGCCTGATCGGTGCATTTACCCGCAGTGAAAAACTGAACCGCCATGTACGTTTCCTGTATGACAAGGGCAGTCTTTATCATATTTACAACGATAATCTGCTTTATCATGGCTGTGTTCCCTTTGATGAAGACGGTAACTTCATTAAGGTACACGTAGGAGAAAAACACCTCTATGGTAAATGCTTATACGATGAACTGGACAAACTCTGCCGAAAAGCATATTATATGAGTCCCAGCCCGGAAAAATCCTACGCACAGGATATCATGTGGTTCATCTGGTGTAATAAAAATTCACCCTTATTTGGCAAGGACAAGATGGCAACCTTTGAACGTTACTTCATTGATGATACCAGCACATGGGTGGAAACCAAAAATCCTTACTACACGCTTATTGAAGACGAAGCGATCATCAACAAGATTCTGCTGGCGTTTGAAATGAACCCTGAAACATCCCGTATTATCAACGGTCATGTGCCTGTTAAGAAAAAACAAAATCCCATCAAATGTAATGGCAAACTGATGATCATCGACGGTGGTTTTTCCAAAGCATATCAGAAAACCACTGGTATTGCAGGCTATACGCTGGTCTATAACTCCCGCCGTATGTTCCTAGCTGCCCATAAACCTTTCAAATCCACAGAAGAGGCCATTGCCAATGAGGACGATATCCATTCCGACCGTCTGATTGTTGAAAACTTCCCTCAGCGCCATCTGGTAGCCGATACAGACGATGGTGCATTGATGCGTGAAGAAATTGCCGATCTGAAGGAACTTCTGTATGCATACCGTCAAGGTATCATCCGTGAATCTTCCGAACATTAGAGCATGTTTGAAAATCACTCAGACACGCTTCAGCTATTCTGTATGAAAGCCATTTTTCGTTAAATAGTACTGAAAAAGGGAGCCCCCTGTTAGATGTTGGATTTTCAATTTATCTAACAGGGGAATCCCTTTTTTATTGAGATTTCAAGAATATTCAAAGATAGTTTATTCAAGGATATTATTGAAGCTTTCTTTTAAAACATTCTATTCTGTTTTTATAGAATATTCGCGAATCAGCTCCAGCGTTTTGTCAATATCTTCTTTCGTATGAGCCGCTGACACAAACATGGCTTCAAACTGTGACGGTCCCAAATGCACATGATGGTCCAGCATATAATGGAAATACTTTCCAAATGCAGCAGTATCGGATTTCTGCGCCGTCTGATAATCCACCACCGGCTCCGGTGTAAAGAAAATATTTCCCAGGGAAGCAATATAATTTGCTGTGCAGGGAGCACCGGTTTCTTTTAAAATGTCCTTCACATTGCTATACAAATATGCCCCCATCTGATTCAATTCTTTATAAATCTGAGGATTTTCTTTTAAAATTGTCAACATGGCAATTCCTGCCGCCATGGCAATTGGATTTCCACTGAGCGTTCCTGCCTGATATACCGGTCCTAAAGGAGAAACAACAGACATAATTTCTTTCCGGCCACCATATGCTCCCACAGGCATTCCACCGCCAATGATTTTTCCAAATGTAATCAGATCTGCCTGAATTCCAAAATACTCCTGAGCACCGCCTGGTGCCAGGCGAAATCCAGTAATGACTTCATCAAAAATCAATAATGCGCCATATTTTGTACACAGAGTTCGAAGTCCTTCTAAAAATCCTTTTGCAGGAGGAACAACACCCATATTCGCTGCCACTGGTTCCACGATAATGGCAGCCACCTGATCCGGATATTGGTCAAAAATAGCTTCCACGCTGGAAAGGTCATTATATACCGCTGACAGCGTATCTTCTGTACATCCTTTTGTCACACCAGAGCTGTCAGGCACACCACCTTCCATTACACCAGAACCTGCTTTAATTAAAATCGCATCACTGTGTCCATGGTAACAGCCTGCAAATTTTACAATTTTACTGCGGCCGGTAAATCCACGTGCTGCACGAATCGCACTCATAACTGCTTCTGTTCCGGAATTTACCATGCGCACCATTTCCATCCCAGGAACCATGCTGCAGATCAATTCTGCCATGATCACTTCCCGCTCTGTAGGTGCTCCAAAACTAAGCCCGTCCATACATGCTTCCAACACCCGTTCACGAACAACAGGATGATTATGCCCCAGGATCATGGGTCCCCAGGAACCAATATAATCCAGATACATATCCCCATCTGCATCCGTAATATATGCCCCATTTGCAGAAGCAATAAAACGGGGAGTTCCTCCTACACTCCGAAATGCACGCACAGGACTGTTTACACCCCCGGGAATCACTTCCTGTGCCCTTTTAAAAAGTTCTTCTGATTTACTCATAAGTGCTGTTCCTTTCTATCTGTTTTACAGTTTTACTATTTTACTGTTTTACTGCTTTGCTGTTTTACTATTTTACTATTTTACTGCTTTGCTGTTTTACAGTTTTACCATTTTATCTTTTTATTTTTTACTTTATCCTTTTGTATTTTCTGCTTCATAAACTGTTATAACCGTTTTTCACGCTTGCTGCTCCACGTTTTTCATATTTATTGTTATAGTTTTTTCATACTTACTGTTATACGTTTTTCATACTTACTGTTCCATGCTTTTCATACTTACTGTTCCACGTTTTTCATACTTACTGCTTCGTAACCAACCACGGGCGTTTTCTCATCTTTGCTGCTTCATATATTCCCGCAGCCACTTTCTCATGTCCGCAGCCACTTTTCTTACCAGACCATGATTCTTTCCACTGGCACATACACCAGCCACAATTTCTCCCTGTTTTACAATCGCAGGAAAATAAAAATCACACTGCGATTTGTCCGATGCATTATTTACGAACGCTCCCGCATTTCTTCCATCATCACAGATCTGCCGATTTAGTTCAGGATGGTTGGTTGCAGCGATTACCATAAAATACCCGGATTGATCCATGCACGCCCAATTCGTATACTCCCGCTGCAAAAAGCTCAGCTGACCTGCATCACGATACTGTTCAATTTCTATTTTGCAATCCGGTGCAGCTACTACAATATCCGGTTCAAAAGGAAGCAGTGCTTCTATTCTGCGCAGAGCAATCGTACCCGCTCCCACAATCAGTATTTTTTTCCCTTTTAGATTAAAAAAAACAGGAAAATAGTCACTCATTTTCTTCGCCTTCTTCTTCCGGATAGATTCGCGCTGCTGCCTCTACACATTCCCGCCAGGTACTGACATCAAGCTGCGCTTTCAAACCGAATAAAATTTTATTAACCACTTTGAAAGCTGCCATTTGAACAGCATTTTCCAGTTCTTCCCGCTCTTTATCTGCCATCTGGATCTGACGCAGTGGCTTTTTGAGACGAAGTTCCACATCTTTTGACGCCTGCGATGAAATCTGCTGTATGACAGGAACCAAATCGCCACATTCGTACCAACGCCTGAATTCCTGCATAAACTCCTGCAGGATTTCTCTGGCTTTTTGAACAGCAGCTTTTACCGACTCCTGCTCTGCCTCCAAACCAAAACTGTCAATATCATATAAAATAATACCTTCTAATGTTCCTACTTTCTGATCAATATCCCGTGGTACTGCCAGATCGATCATAATAATCTGCTTTTTCCTGGAAACCTGAATCACTTCCTGATATTTAATCGTACAATTGGGGCTGGCTGTAGCACTGATAACCAGATCACAATATTTCAAATATGTCATGCGGTCACCATAATTAATTCTGGAACAGCCTTCCGGTATCCGAACCTGTCCATGATGGTATTGTCTTACTGTAACCGTTACATCGGCTCCTTCCCGTAATAAGGCTGTTGCTGCCAGTCTTCCCATCTCGCCATTTCCAATTACCATACAGGTCAGATTTTTAAATTTCATTCCCTGTGCTTTTAAATTCCGAAGCACTCCAGTAATTGCAGAAGTATCACGTTCCGCCAGCCGCACCTGAGATTTTACCTTTTTTCCTGCTGAAATTGCTGTTCGAAATAAGGTTTCCAATACTTTATCGGTACAAAAAGCCTCTCTTGATAAAGCCAAAGCATCTTTCACCTGAGATATAATCTGGTCATCCCCAACAATTTTTGACCGCAGGCCACAGGCTGTTTCAAAAAGATGATAAACAGCAGCATCGCCCTCTCTTTCCCCAAAAAATGGCTGATACTTTTCACGGTCTGAACGATCCATCTGCTTCAAATCACAGAGTTCCTCATATAAAGAAAGCTGCAGTTCAGATTTTACACTGACCCATAGTTCTGTACGATTACAGGTGGAAAGAATAATCACCCCTTCAATGCCTGCCCTTTCTTTCAGCATTTCCATGGCTTTGCAGGCACCAGCTTTTGTAAAAGAAAAACGTTCCCGATGTTCCACTGCAGCTTTGCTGTGATCAATCCCAATCATTTTGATCTGATTCATATACTCTGCCTCACTTTTGACACGCTTGATCAATGTTCTGCTTAATAAATATAAAAGCTGGAATACATTTTTGTATTCCAGCCCTTTCATTCTATCAAACAATACTAAGCCGCTGCAGCTTATACTCTTGATAAATATTCACCTGTTCTTGTATCGATTTTAATCTTATCTCCAAGATTAACGAATAACGGTACATAAACCAGTGCACCTGTTTCAACAGTTGCAGGCTTTGTAGCACCAGTAGCAGTATCACCTTTGAAACCAGGTTCTGTATCGGTAATTTCAAGTTCAACGAACAGAGGGGGTTCAACTGAGAATACATTGCCTTTGTGGGAAATCACTTTCACCATTTCGTTTTCTTTTACGAATTTCAGAGCATCGCCAATCTGATCCTGATTCAGGCCAATCTGTTCGAAAGTATTCATATCCATGAAATAGAATAAGTCACCATCATTGTACAGATACTGCATTTCTACTCTGTCAATACGTGCTTCTTCAAACTTTTCAGTAGGTCTGAAAGTTTTTTCAACAACACCACCACTGATGATGTTTTTCAGTTTGCTTCTTACAAAAGCTGCGCCTTTACCGGGTTTTACGTGCTGGAATTCAATAATCTGATAAATGTTATTATCATATTCGATGGTAATACCATTTCTGAAATCACCTGCTGATAACATAGCAAATTTCCTCCTTGAGTCGTTCCTTGCCTTTTTTTACGGCATTTTTCATTCTGAACACGTGTGTCTGGCAAATACATATCCATATTGCTGATGTATCCGTCCAAATACTCCGCAATCAAAATAGTTCAACCTATTTTATAATAAAAACAGTTCAATTTCAACTGTTTTTCCTCTTTTTATCAGATTTGTAAAAAAACAGTACAATTTTTTCCAGATACCGCTTTAAAACAATCTGAATTTCTTCTTTCGGATGAATCGGTTTTACAAGAATGCTGTATATTCCGGCACGTTTTGCTCCATATACATCTGTAAAAATCTGATCACCTACAAAAAATACCTGATTTCTGGGCATCCCCATTTTTGCAACAGCCTTCAGATAAGCCTTTCTGGATGGTTTATGCGCATCATACACATAAAATGCGCCTCCTATTCCTTCCGCAAATGAAGCTACTCTGGGCTCCTGATTATTGGAGATTAAGCAAAACTGAAATCCCAGTTCCCGCAGCATTGCAAAATGCGCAATTGCCCTTTCATCTGCCGGCGCTCCATGGGGCACCAGTGTATTGTCGATATCATAGATTACGCCACGATAACCTTTCTCATACATCTTTTTATAATCAATGATAAATGTACTATCCAGATAATCGTCCGGATAAAAAACTGATAAAATTGCCATTCGTTATCCCTGCTTTCGATATAATTTTTCCAGTTCTTCCAGAAATGTATTAACATCCCGAAATTCCCGATATACGGATGCGAAACGAACATACGCAACCTCATCCAGTTCTTTAAGCTGTTCCATAACCAGCTCACCAATCATACTGCTGCGAACTTCCTTTTCTTCTGCTGCAAAAATCTGTGCTTCAATACTCTCAACTGCTGCATTAATCGCACTGGTGGAAACCGGACGTTTATGACATGCCCGAATCATTCCACTTTCAATCTTGGAGCGGTCATAGGGTTCACGATTATTATCTTTTTTAATTACCATCAAAGGAATTGTTTCTACTTTTTCATACGTTGTAAATCTCCGACCACAAGCATCACACTGTCGGCGGCGGCGTATGGAATTATTTTCCTCTGCAGGTCTTGAATCGATTACTCTTGTATTAAATTCACCACAATACGGACATTTCATAATTTTATTTCTCCTGTTTCTCAGGTTTGCCCTCGGAAAGCTTCCGGGGATTTATCTCAACCAGTATAATTTCCTCTCCAATCTGTTTTACACAACAAAAAGGAATAATTGTTTCCTGCTCCCGCCCAATACAAAAAACTTTAGGCGGTCCAGGAACGATTAAAGAAAGAATCACTCCTGTTTTGGGACAAAAATCCACATCTGATACATAACCCAGCTTTCTGCAGTCACACACATTAATAACCTCTTTATTACGACAGTCAAACAAGCGCATGTTATCGCTCCTGTAGAGCTTTACTTTATCATATGTGCTTTTTCTGCGGATATGTGCCTGGCAATATCCTTTAAAAAATCATTACCAGCGTCCAAATTCAGCCAGTTTCAAATCAGGATTTCTTTCTTCGACCATACCAACACTCCAGCTGTTGGCGAACAGCAATAACGGATTGCCCTTCAGGTCCTTGATTCGTTTCATATCAGAAGTACCCTGAATCTTATTCACATCGATATCATCATTTTCAATCCAGCGAATATATTCATAGGGAAGCTGTTCCAGACGTACCTCTACATTATATTCGGTTTTCAAACGATGTACCAATACATCAAACTGAAGTACACCTACCACACCTACAATAATTTCTTCCATACCGGAATTAAATTCCTGGAAAATCTGAATAGCACCTTCCAGAGCGATCTGACTGACACCTTTAATGAACTGTTTCCGTTTCATGGTATCTGTCTGACGAACTCTTGCAAAATGCTCCGGTGCAAAGGTAGGAATTCCTTCAAAAGCAAATTTTGATCCCGGCTGACAGATGGTATCACCAATATTAAAGATTCCCGGATCAAATACACCGATAATATCGCCTGCATACGCTTCTTCCACAATCTTACGTTCCTGCGCCATCATCTGCTGGGGCTGTGATAATTTAATCTTCTTACCGCCCTGAGTATGATATACTTCCATACCAGCTTCAAATTTACCGGAACAGATTCGCATAAATGCAATACGGTCACGATGTGCTTTATTCATGTTAGCCTGAATCTTAAATACAAATGCAGAAAAAGGCTTTTCTACCGGATCGATCAGACCAGCATCTGAATTTCTTGCCATAGGAGTATAAGTCATAGCAAGGAAATGTTTCAGGAAAGTCTCTACACCAAAGTTGGTCAGCGCAGAGCCAAAGAAAACAGGAGATAACTCACCGCGGCTTACCATATCCTGATCAAATTCCTGACCAGCACCATCCAGAAGCTCAATATCTTCTTTCAACTGTTCATAATACTGGAAACCAATGGTATCTTCCAGTGCAGGATCATCCAGTGCAATTTCTTCCACTGCGATTTCTTTCATACCGCTATCTGCAGCTGTAAATTTAGAGATAATCCCTGTGTTTCTATCATAAGTCCCTTTAAAGTTCTTACCGCATCCAATGGGCCAGTTTACCGGACAGGTAGCAATTCCAAGGACATTTTCAATATCATCCATCAGTTCAAAAGGATCGTTAGCTTCCCGGTCCAGCTTATTAATAAAAGTAAAGATCGGAATATGACGCATAACACATACTTTAAACAACTTAATTGTCTGAGGCTCTACACCTTTCGATGCGTCAATTACCATGACCGCAGAATCCGCTGCCATCAAAGTACGATACGTATCTTCTGAGAAGTCCTGATGACCAGGTGTATCCAGAATATTGATACAATATCCATCATATTCAAACTGCATAACGGATGAAGTAACAGAAATACCTCTTTCTTTTTCAATCTCCATCCAGTCAGAAACAGCATGTTTTGCTGTTTTTCTGCCTTTTACAGAACCGGCCAGATTAATGGCCCCTCCGTAAAGCAGAAGTTTTTCAGTTAATGTCGTTTTACCTGCATCGGGATGCGAAATAATCGCAAACGTTCTTCTTCTCTCTATTTCCTGTTTCAAGTCAGACACTATTCTTTCCTCCACTACATTTGTATATCATTCTCAAGACTGTAAATCATAATTAAAATATAACTGTTCCATACCACAGTTACATGCAAAATCCATTAAAGCAAGCCTGACACAGTAATTTCACCTGAAACACCCGAAAAACGTACTGTCATACTCTGCTTAATAGTTGCACACAATTTATAATTATACTGAAAAAATGTCCCCTTGACAACAGCTTTTACGAATTTTACGGAAATCCTGTTTCCACTTTCCACAAAGCACTTCCGCTTCTGATAAACCTTCTGCACCAGCCGCTGTTCTGTTTTGCATGGATTCATAATCTCTCTCTGCCAGAGAATTTTCAATCAATTCCTTTTTCCGGTTAAACTGTTCCTGCCAGCGCCGAAGTGTAATTCCATGAATTCTTGAAAAAACTTTCCATTCACAAACCTCCACAGGACTGATGCAGGATAATTCATATAATTCCTGCAGGATAAATTCCTGTTGTAAAAGCTCATAAGCATGTACCAATGCATCACCCGCAGACTTCCATTCAAATGCAGACATGCGGATTTTTCCTAAAGCATAGTACGCTTTCCCGGCATCTGATTCATTTAACTTTCCGGTTCCTGCTTTACCATATTTCCACTGCTGCAGCAGTCCCTCATAAAGAATTTCTGCCTGCTCATATGCACCTCTGGCAAAAAGAGCATCTGCCTGAAGCTTTTTTCGTCCTGAATCCGACATTTTCAGATATTCTTCTATCCTTTTTCTTAACTGAATCTGCTCCTTTTCACTCATTCCACCTGCTGACAGCGCCAATTCTCCGGCCAGCGCCACCGGCTTTATTCTGGACAATCGCGCCATTACCAGTTCTGCAAGATCCGGTCGCTTTAATTCATCTTTAAGAAAACGTAATAATTCCGAATTAAAAAACTCTTCATCAATCAAATACAGAAAATTCTGCAGAAAATAACTCAATTCCTCCAGTGAATATAAATGAATTCCTGCAACGGCCACGTACATGGGATGTACTGCTTTTTCTGAAATGCATCTTACGATTCTTCCCATAAACCTAAAAGCACCTCCTGATTTTTACACCTCATACATCTGCTGAATAACCTGACCGGTAGAAGGATAGATTTCTCCAAATCCCAGATCTTCCACCCGCACAATCATCGTATCTTCTTTTAAGAAAGCAATCGATAAGCGGATTTTTGTCCGTTCTCTGTTATTTTCCATAAACGGAGACAAATCCAGATGCAGTGCATATCCCTCCGGTGCCCCTGTATTTCGAAGATGCAAAGCCATGTCTTTTTGCTCAATCAGATTCAGTTCTATAGATGTTCGTGCATCATAACAATTCATACCTGCTCTGACTAATATAAGCTGCTCACTGCCATTTTGCTCGTCCACAAAAATACTGACTGTTGTGCTGATTCTTCCGGTGCAGATGCAGCAATATGGAAATTTCTTATGCTCGTCTGCCATATGATATGCCGCAAAAGCAGCTCCCATTCCATAAAGATTGGTCACCTGATATACTTTTCTGCTCTTTTGAGAATAAATGCTTTTTACAAACTGTTCTGCCCAGTTCAGCTGTGCAAATCCTTCTCCGCACAATATCACACTGCTTACAATTTTCCCTGCCATTTTTTTCTCGGCCAGACTGGAAAACCAACGGTCTGTAGCAGCCGCCTCTGCACCCTCTCCGTGAATTGTTTCCATAAGCGGTGCACCATTCATTTTTTCCATTGCCGCTTTTACAGTTACAGGTTTCAGGCCTTTTAAAACCGTCATTTCATAACAATACAGTCCATCCTGTCCATAGTCGAAGAGAAAGCTGGTATTGCTCCATTTTTCATTCTCCTGGCTCATCAGATAATACATAAAACATTCCTGACGATTTAAAATATGTACCTTCATGGAATCCATTCCACATCTGCAGCAAATCCGGGTCAGCTTCTCTGCATCTGTAATCGTGACGCTTTCCAGGCAGATTACCAGATGTTCCACTTCATTGAAACCAGAACGCCCCATTGCCTCCCGCAATACCAGAGTTAAAAATTCCTGCATGATATCATCTGCTGTATAATAGACCCCATTTACATCCAGTCCCTGACCACTCCGCAAAAAAGAAAGCAGATTTTTAAAAACGATGGCGCCTTGTCTTCCATTCGCAGCTTCCGCATCTTCGCCCATACTCCATCGTCCATTTTCCGTATCCAGACAAAGTAATGCCAAAATCCAGGACTGGCCCTTTTCATCAGCCAGTTCCTGTACACTTTCGTTTTCCGGATTCAACCAGGACAAATTGCAGCCATGATCATCCAATTCTATTCCCAGGTATAATTTTTCCATTTTATCTAAATTTTCCTTTTATAGACTTTTCTTTTATTTCTTTCCTTTTATTTCTTTCCTATTACTTCTATAAGCTTCATCATCTTTTCATATTCGCGCATTGCATCTGCCGCAGACTCCCCATTTTTTAAAGATATGGAAATATTCTGCAGCATACGGTATCGGTCAGAAATCTTACATACTTCCTGTTCCTCAGCCTTTTTATCCTGCAGACCTGCTTCTTCATACGGCATCTTTTCATCATCCGGCAGAATTTCATCCCGCTGTTTTTCTGAAATAACCGGATTTACAGCATACGCCCAGTCTGACATGGTCTTCCAATCCGTTACCTGATTCTCAAAATGGAATCGATAATGAATAGTTTCTCCTGCGAACATTACAATCCCTGCAGAATACAGAAAATCATATGCCGGTTTTAATTCTACCTGATACCGCGTTTTTTCTCCATCCACATAATATTCTGCCCAGACATTTTTTTTGCTGTCCTGCACTTTCATATAAATGTTCTCAGAAAAGTCTCCACATTCAGAAAGATCCGCCTGAAGAACCGGAAAAGCTGACAACCCATATTCTGCTGCCCGCCGCTGGACAAAATCCAGTATCATTCCTTTTTTCAAAATATAGCGGCACATCTTCTTCAGAATCATATGTTCAATTTCATGTTCCAGACCAGCTTCCTGATCATATTTCAAACAAGCCAGCTGACAGGGAACAGTTAATCCTTCCACACTGCCCGTATGAATAACAATACTCTGCAGCGCAGCCAGCACATCCACTTCCAGCTGACACCAGCCACATATATAACAGTAACAAATAGTATTCAAAGCCGCCTGTGCCATTAATTCTGCTTGTTCCAAATTCACTATAGAAATGAAAAGTTCCTGCATAAAATCCATGTCCGACTGGCTGATTTCTCCCTTCATCAGCGTACGAAGCAGCAAACGCTGACTTAAGGCCGGACAGGAAATACCTTTTTCCTGACAAATCTGATATAGCTTCCTAAGCTGCTCTTCTGTTCCCTGATAATTTTCTGCCAGAAATGCAATCAGAGTGTCATTCAGCAACCCTTTTTCCAAAAGATACCATAATAATTCAATCAGCTCCAGGCTGGAGTTATTCTCAGGATATTGAACCAAAGCCTCTGCCAGCTCCTGAAGCAGCTTTGAACGCACCAAAGCCGGTGAAATGCAGGATAGAAATCCCACTGCCTCTGTATAATATCCTTTTCGAATCAAAATTTCAGTAAAAGACGCCAGCTGCTTTTTGTCCATCATTTCTGCACACTGACAAATGGTCTGAAAAGCAGCAGTATCATAACCATAAGTCTGCATGTTTTCCATGACAAACTCCAGTAACTGCTTTCGGAAACGAATATCCAGAGACTCATCTTTTAAATACTGCATACATAACTGAAAATCACAGTTTTCGTAATCTTTCCGGGTAATATATGCATAGGTTTTTAAAAGCAGCAAGGTCTCATCATCCGGACAAAGGATTTCGCAAAAATGCATCATTTCCTCATTCTGCATCAGCGGACGAATTTTCAGCGGAACATCTTCCAGTATTTCTCCTGAATGTAACTTTAACTGAAATTCTCCATTCCCTCCCGGCACATATAAACAGGCTTTTCCATTTTGAAATGTTCCTGTCTGAGGCTCCTTATAAATTCCGCTTTCAAAAATAATCTGACTTCCATCCGGTACTTCCGCTTTTACCTGCACCAGATACAACATGGGAATCAAAGCCTGTGCCAGTTCTTTATCTAACATATCTGCAGTCAGAAACTTCTCAGCCAGAAAAACCAGATCCTCATTCCAGTTACGCCGCATAATCTGGTTTTTTAAAAATTCCTGCAGATTCATGGTATACTCCTGATAAATCTGAGTGTCCTCTGAATAAAATTGCAGTACATTCAGGCAAAGTCTCACATAAATCTGCGGATTTATATATTCGTCCAATGCAAAATACAGCAATACCTCACGATTAACCGGCTTCTCATAACCGGACGGCAGTGTATGCATATAATAGTCATACAATCTGGCTATTTTAATTTCCTGCTCAACGGCCTGCTCATAATAAACAAAGCTTTTTGCATTTCGTACATCGCATCGAATCATCCCTTTACACAAAGCTGACAGCAAAGTACGGGAAGGATATTTATCATACAACATCTGATACATCCGACAAATATAAGGAGTATATGCTTCCGGTCTGCACTGCGCAGCCTGCTCCGCCAGCTCCTGCGTAACCAGATCCCGTTTTGCAGCCTCGTATAAACAACGTCCTGTCCAGGCATCCATTCCTGCATCCAGCATCCGGTTCACTTCCGGATTTTGAAGGAGACATGCCCCATAAAAGAAAAGATACGGACTGAAATTGCCATGCTGATATAAATAAATCAAGGTTTCCCATAAATCCACAGGAGCTGTATTGGCAAAATCCAGGCATTCACTGCAAAGAAGCCCGATCAGATCCTGATCCTCCGGCTCCTGTTCCAGCGCAGTTAAAATATATCCTCCCAACTGCTGCTTTCTGACACCTGCTTCACGAATCTGTCTTTCTTCTTGTGCAATACGATACTGTAAATATAATAACATACAATATTCTGCTGCATGCTGCTTCTTGGAAGAAATAACGATATTTCGAATGCGGCTCTCCAGTTTTGCCGCATAACGAACTTCCCCTGCTTCTAAAACAGTAAACGCTTCATACAGCTTATAACGAATACACTCTGGTTTTATCTGAAGTAACTTCTTTACCTGCGAAACAATTTCTTCAAACAGCACTTCCTGCTCTTTTTGCCCCTCTCCTTTTTTCTGAAGGGTCATTCGTTTTAATAAAAGCTGTGCCATCTGAATACGAGCCGCACACTCATCATGATGTACTTCCCATGCTTTTGTATGTACAACGTGCTGTTTTTTTATATCTGCTGAAGCAGATTCTTCCTTTTTCAATTTAAAACTCCGAATATCGGTAACATCCGGTGCTGTTTTCAAATGTAACGGGATTACATACTCTCCGCCATTATAACAAATGAGAATTCCATCCGTGTACTGTTCTTCCAAAAAGAGACTTTTTCCCGGAATCAACTCATAATGAAGTGTGGTATTACCATTAAAACGACTTTCTTTGACGAAAACGGCCGGATGAAGAGCTGTTACCGTACCTGCCAATTCCACTTCATTCCGGCTGTATATCGCAATGGTACCCGCATATTTGCGAACACCATCCCAGCTGATTTCCTCTTTATCCACACTAATTACCGCCTGTGCACAGGTTTGCTGCACATCTCCTGCTGCCATTCGCTCTAATATCGGTTTAAAAACAACTGTCATACTTTATCCTCTGCATCTTTATTTCTTAAATAGTCCAGTCTCGCTGCCATTTGTTTTTCATAACCCAGATTACCCGGATGGTAAAATACCGTATCTACTAATTCATCCGGAAGATACTGCTGTCTTACATAATGGTCCGGATAGGAATGCGCATACTGATACGTAAGACCATGCCCCAGTTTCTCTGCTCCATTGTAATGTGCATCCTGCAAATGAGGGGGAATCGTAACAATTTTTCGATTCCGTACATCTTCCAGCGCTGCATCCACTGCCATATAGGAGCTGTTGCTTTTGGGCGCACATGCCACATAAACAGCTGCCTGTGAAAGAAGAATCCTGGCCTCCGGCATTCCGATCCGTTCCACAGCCTGTGCTGCCGCTGTAGCCAAAATCAAAGCCTGCGGATCTGCATTTCCCACATCTTCTGAAGCACAGATCATAATTCTGCGTGCAATAAAACGAATATCTTCTCCTGCATGCAGCATCCTTGCCAGATAATATACAACTGCATCCGGATCAGAGCCCCGCATACTTTTAATAAATGCAGAAATGGTATCATAATGATTATCGCCCTTTTTATCATAGCGTACTGCTTTCCGCTGAATACATTCCTCTGCCACCTGTAAGGTAATATGAATCCTATGGTCTTTATCCGGTGTTGTTGTTAATACCGCCAGTTCCACCGCATTTAAAGCCATACGGGCATCTCCGCCGGAAACTTCCGCCAGAAATCGACAGGCATCCTCATCCAACACGGGTGAAAAGCTGCCCATTCCTTTTGTTTTATCCGTCACGGCCCGGTTCAGCAGAATCATAATATCTTCTGTTGATAATGGTTTCAGTTCAAATACCATGGATCTGGATAAAAGCGCACTATTTACTTCAAAATAAGGATTTTCTGTAGTTGCACCAATCAGGACAATGGTGCCATCTTCCACAAAAGGAAGTAGATAATCCTGCTGTCCTTTATTAAAACGATGAATTTCATCAATAAATAAAATAGTCTTTTTGCCATACATACCGGACAATTCTTTTGCCTGCTGCACGACATTTTCCATATCCTTTTTTCCGGCAGATGTGGCATTAATCTGCTGAAAACTGGAACTTGTCGTATTGGCAATTACTTTCGCCAGCGTTGTTTTTCCAGTTCCAGGCGGTCCATAAAAAATAAGTGAGCTGATTTTATCCGCCTGAATCGCTCTGTATAATAATTTATCCGGTGCCAGAATATGCTTCTGACCCACCACTTCAGAAAGTGTTTTGGGACGCAGGCGGGAAGCCAGCGGCGCCTCACTCTCTTTTTTCTTTTCATTCATATATTCAAATAAATCCATGATTCACCTTGTTATTTTGTATTGCATACTGAAAGTACTCTGTTTTCACCCAATATCTATTACATATTCTGTGATAATGAAACAAAAACCCAGTATCTATTATAACAGTGCTATCTGGATTATTCAATCATAATCTCATCCACCGTACAGAAGCGGTATCCTCTTTCCAGAAAAATATCTGCGACCTTCAAAGCAGCCTCCACAGATTCTTCATACACATCATGCAGCAGAATAATGGACCCATCTTCTGTTTGTTCCAGAATACGCTGGACGATGATATCCGTATTTTGCACTTTCCAGTCATAAGGATCCACATCCCATAGAACGGATTGCAGATTCGTCTTATCCTGCAATACCTCATTCCATGATCCGAAGGGCGGACGAATATACCTCGGCTGAAATCCGGTTGCATCATAAATGACTTCCTGTGTTTTTTGAATTTCCTCCAAAGCCTGATCTGTTTTACACGCAGTAAGCTGCACATGAGAATAGGTATGATTTCCTACCTGATTCCCTTCTTCAAGCATACGTTGAATTAATTCCGGATGTTCTTCTGCACTTTGACCAATTACAAAAAAGGTGGCTCGAATTCCTCTTTCTTTTAGTCCATCCAATAGTTTCTCTGTCCAGACAGGATGTGGCCCATCATCAAATGTAAAGGCAATTTCCACATCCTTTTCTATCACTTCATTGCCGGCATCTGCCTGTACAACCTGCTGCTGCTCTTCCTTTTCTTCTTCCTTTGTAATGGATTTTGTTATATTTAACAAAAGAATTCCCATAAGTAAAAACAGCAGCAGTCTTCCCAATTTAACCGGATATGTCTTCAAAAAAATCTCGCAGAAATATTCTTACCAAAAGATATGTTCTTACCGGCCGTAAGTATGCCTTATCACGCTATACTTCTTCTGCGGATGCATCAATATAGTTTTTCCACTTTACCCTTCTCTCACCACTGCGTATTTATGACAGGTTACACTCTCCGATTTACCTCCTGGAAGTGTAAAAAAAGATTCCACTTCCAAATTCATAATCCCATTTTTTAAATCAAGTTCATGAATCGTGATTTCATATTCTGCTTCCGCACTGAGCATCAGCATAAAATCACCCAGAAAGTCCGCATAGAATTCTTCCTCGCTGTCAATTGGATAATCTTTCTCAATGCAGGCTGCGGTAAGGCTATGACGCATGGCTCTTTCCAACGCAAGCTCCAATTCCTCCTGATGGATTTGTCTGCTTGCTTCAGAATACAGACATTGAATTCCTCCAAACAAAAGAAAAATCAATAACACTGTTGCTACCATCTGTTTCATATCCTGATTCTCCTGCTTATCATTTCATTGAAGCATTTTCCTGCAAAACCACAGGAAACAATCCATTTACGAATTTTTTGAATTTCTTCCTTATTATAATAATATTTTTTTATTTCTGTACCATCCCCTCCATTCTTTGGCGTTTGAAACTGTACTTTATATTTTTTCCATTTCCATACCGCATAAAGAGTCGTGTCCTTCTTTGGAGTAAAAGAGCTTTTTGCAGGATACAGCTTCAATTTCTGCACTTCTTCGTCTTTGCTGTCAGCGGGAAGAACAGATATCTTTTTCGTACTCCAACCCAGAAATTCCATCTGATCCGCCTGCATCTTCGGCAGTACCATAGATTCTTGTGACCAATGTGCATACAGATTCATCACTGCACCATGTTGATCCGACAGGTTTTTCACGTTTTGTTGATCCTTATAAATAACACTTGTATTCTTCTGCAAACTCCATCCGAGAAATTTGCTTTTTAACAGGGTAGTAACCGATTTCTGTGTTCTTCCCTGCCAGGTTACATCGCCCGGATTCATATAAACTGTTATGACTCTTTTAAAAGAACATTTCGTAAGTTTCTGGCTTTTCCCATAAATAAATTGCTGTTTTTTCATGGTTCCGGAAGCTGTATTGTCATTTTTCTGGTATACGACAAACCAGGAAGAGGGCTGTTTAATCTCCATCCGAATTCCATAATAATGTTCCAACGCTTCTTTCGTTTCAGATGACCAGTTGGCAGCTTTTTGAATCTGCTCCGCTTTCTGATAAACGTTTCCCCCAAGCTGTACTCGTCCATTGTCCAATTCCAACAAAGTTCCCTGTTCTTCTCCATCTTTTACAAGACAAAGATAAAAATCAATCTCACATTGAATCTTCTGATTATACATCAGCTTTTCAAATTCCACTTTCGGATATCGTGCCTGCATACGCTGAAGAATACGATCATAGGAAACCTTGTATAGACTATAATAATATCCGTCCTTTTTCACATAACTGATTCGTTTGCAACTTCCAGGATTGGTGTTTGTTTCCAGCGCAATTCCAATTTCATAAGTTTTTCCGGTCTTCATGGTCATGGTTATCTTCTGCCCCAGCACACCATAGCGGATTCCTTTTGGATTTCCTGCTTTTCCCCGAGATGCATAATAAAATGCGCCATCCGAAAATACAATCTTACCGCTTCCATATTCCTGATAAAAGGAAACCGCATTCGTAAACACCTTTTCAGCCGCCAATACCGAAATATCCTGGATAAAGAACCAGAAACATGCCCAAACTGTACATACAATAAAAATACTGAAGTTCTTTTTAAGCTTTACCCATTTCCCTCTCTTATATTTTTCTGCTATCTTTTGTACTTCTTTTATCTTGCGTATCCCTGAATCACTCCTTCTAACGAATCCTGTTCATTACCATTTTTACTGTTTCCATTCCTTCCCAGCCCGGGAACCTGCATTTTATAATATAGGCTGAGCAAAATACAGGAATCTCCCTGTTTTGTGTCTATCTGCTGACTTTCCAGACGATATCCCTGCGCTTTGGCTTCCTTTTTACACTGTTCAATAACCGCCCCATCATTCTGACTGCATTCTATTTGATCAGCCAGTTTATGAAAACAGGTTCTTGCCTGCAGCATATACAGATTAGAACCAATAATCTGTGCCAATATTACACATGAAATACATAAAAAAATAGTCTGCACCATCATTTCAATCCCAATCTTCATTCCTGCCACCCCTCAAACTCATACTCTGAAAAAACATTTCGAATCTCGCTCCGGTAAATCCCATCATTATACCTTAAAATGGAGCCTTTCCTGTCTTCTTCTGTTTTTTGAATATAGCAGTTATATTCCTCATTCAAGGACATCCTCCAAAGTTTGTCCGCTACATAAATACCGGAGACTGCTATAACCAGGCTGGTAAACAGCATTAAAAGAAATACCAGTACCCAGGAATCTTCTCTTTTCTTCCTTTTGACCACTTTCATTTTCTCCCTTTCGTTTTTCCATTTCGTTTCTCTCTTTCATTTCTCCATTTTCATCCTGCTGCCCCATAAAATGCTCCCATGATCGTCAGCAGTATCTTTCCAAGCAAAATGACATATAAACATCCGCCTAATTCTTCGGTTAATGCTTTCATAATATATATACCTCTCCCAGAAAAGAAAACAGCATCAGAGTCAGATCAACCAGCAGCACAACAACCGAGATCAGCATGGGTACTGCGGCCAGCATTCCCAGACCGGATAAAATATTATCGGCTTTCAGTTCCTCTGCCACTTCTGTCATCTTTTGATTTTGGTCCAGCATCGCACCAATCTGTTCCTGAATATCTTCTCTTCCCATATCATTGATTGCATACAGCTGCAGCATCACCGCCCGGATTTCCGGCAGCTGAAATTCTTCCAGAAAGTTCAGATAAGGCTGAATCGAAACCGGATCCAACTGTAATTCTTCACTGAGCTGATACAGCGGACGCACCATTACTTCCGGAGCATCGTCTAAGGATCGATTAATCGCCGTCTGTACATTTTCTGTCTGAAGGCGCAAAATCATATCAAACATCCACTGGGGAAACTGCTGCTGAATCTGCTGCTCCAGCTTTTTCACACAACGCCAGTATCCCGGTCCCCGCGCAGATGAATGTAATCTCGCGTACATTTTTGCAATTTGCGCATCATCCTGTTCCTGTATTTTACGTTGTTTCCCGTCGACTGTACGAAACCACAAATAGACCGCCTGAAGTACCACAATCCCGGCTCCCGTACACAACTGATAAATAGGTGAAGCAATCACTGTATCCAAAACCGGCATCATCCGTACGACTGCCAGACAAATCAAACAGGATAATACAACAGATAGAATCAGACGGTTCTGAATACCTTTCTTACGACTCAGAAACTCCTTCTGACTCTTTTTCCATGCACGCAGCTGGTCCAGTAAAATTCCAAGTGCCATATTGCAGTCACCGCCCTGTTCTTCCACCCGTATCAGGAACGCATGCAAGGTATCAAGGAGATGCACCTGATAAATCTCCCCGATTTTTGAAAATCCATGCTGGAACAGATTCTCATCGGAGGTATGATTTTCTATATCGTACAGCGCTGACTCCACGCACAGTTTCAGACGGCCCTGGGTAATCAGCACAATATCCCTCAGTGCCGCTAAAATCTTATGGTGCTTCCGAAAACTGTAGATCAGCTGTTCCATGTAAAAAGAGCATTCTTCCAGCAGCTGCTGCTGATCCTCTTCTTTTAAGTTTTGCCGGACCAGTACCGGAACCATTACACCTGAGAAAATACCAATCAGCACCAGCCCAAGCATGCGCAGATGACATAATAATGCCACAATAATAAAAAATACAGGCATTTTTACACAGGAAATCCACCATTCCCATGACTTATTCTTAATTTTCCACGTTTTCCTTTTTTTCATTTTCTTTCCTGCGACCGCTCTGAAAAAGGATCTTCAATTCCCATAAAAGCAAATTTACGCATCATGGCCGCAGGCAGCTGCGGACGTGTCATATGCCCGTCTTCATAAAATACCGTCATACGATTTATACCTTCACTTCTGTCAAAAACAGCTGCCTGTTCAATTCTTCTGCAAATCCCTTTCCCCGGCAGATCATAACAACCAATCAATACTCCCAAATCCAAAAAAGAATAAACATCATCCGATACATCCTTTTTCATCATACTGCAGATACGGTCCGGTATTTTCCGCACATCATCTGTATGAATCGTAGTCATGCAGCTGACTCCGGTCGACATGGATTCCAGCAGATACTGTACCTCCTGAGATCTGGCTTCCGAAAGAATCAGCCAGCCGGGCAGCTGACGCATGGATGCCTTGATTGCTTTTGCATAAGAAAAAGTTTCCCCTACTTTAATTTCGATTCCATCCTTTTGTGGATTTATGGTACGATACCGGATTTCCAGATTATCCTCCACAGTAATCACCTTTCTGGAGGCAGGGATATAGGCTGTCATCGCTTTCAGATACTCCGTTTTCCCTGCTCCGGGCAATCCTGCTGCTACCAGAGTCAGCCCTGCACGAACTGCATTTGCCATAAATATATCCAGTTCTTCTGTACAATAGCCTGTTTCCAGCATACGCCTCCGATTCAGACGACGTACCCCTGGTGTCTTACGAATGGAAATACTCCGACCGGTACTGGTGACTGATTCATGAATGATCGAAATACGCAGTTCATCTGTCTCGGCTTCTAATAAAGGTTCATACTGGTTAAAAGAACGATTCATCAGATTGGCGATCCGCATACTGAACCGATTTAAGAAAGCAGTGTCCGCATGAAAAGATTCCACACAATACCTTCCCCTTGCCAGATGATCCACCCAAAGCGCACTTCCATTGTAATTAATATCTGTAATCTGCTCATCCTGCACAAAGGGCAGAAATCCCCCAAACACTTCATCCTCCAGATATAATTCCGCCAAAGTTTCCTCTAAATCCTTTCACTTTTTCTGATTCATTCATTTTTCTGATTCATTCATTTTCCTGATTCATTCATTTTCCTGATTCATTTTTGGATTCTTCAACTCTTTTCAGATCCATCCACTTGCTCAAATTCATTAACCTCCCTGTTTTCAGCTTTTCTAAACAGTTAATGCATTCTTTGTAAAGTCAGAAATCGTATTCACCACTGCTTTTTCAATAACGCCGCCCACCGGCTCTGCCATAGCCACCAGAATCATAATGCAGGCAATTACAAAAATGGCAATTCCATACTCCTCGAGAAACGCTTTCATATAGTACTCCTTTCTTTATCAGCTTTTTCTGCAACAATTCCATTCCTCTTAAGAAAAATCCCCCTTTTTAAGAAAATTCATTTCCTTTCAAGAAAATCTGCCACTCATACGCAAATCGAAATGTTCCACAAAAAAAGCTAACACATGTGTGATGTAAAATCGTTACGTATCTTACATTAACACATGTGTTAGCGATTGTCAATATAGTCCAAAAGTTATAAGAATATTTATTTTATTTTTAGATTTAAAAGTATTTTTTTAGAATATTTCACGTATTTTTTAGTCTTCCCATACCTTTTCAGGATACAGACCGTTTTTCCGCATGGACGCCAATGCTTCTACCACGGATTCTTTATCTTCATGGTAAGTTACACCGTACCATTTATCCTCGGATTTCAGTACTTTTACATCTGCCTTTTCTTCCTTCAGCAGTTCTGTTACTACAAAAGGCAGGAAATACTCACATTTCAGCGGATTAACGGGCAGATTTTCTGTCAGGAAACCGGAGAAACGATTTTCCAGTTCTTTTAAGAAACTGTTTCCAAAGCCCCACATATTCATGGAAACAACGGTTTCCGGTGAAATATCAGTCCAGGATTCTCCTTTATCGTCAGAATAAGCAGCTCCATTGTTACGTTTTTCAATCATGGTACGCTCTGTTACACTGATCAGATTGCCATTTTCGTCTGTTACACAGCATCCTCTGGAAACATGTCCATTTTCTGTCAGGGTGTTGCCCAGACGATAGCCTACCATTACGTAATGATACTTTTCATCATCTTCCACCTGAGATAAATAGCTGTAAATCTGGCGAAAAGCAGATTTGCCGTAATAATCATCGGAGTTAATCACTGCAAAAGGACCATCAATGACATCTTTGCAGCAAAGAACTGCATGAGCTGTACCGAAGGGTTTTACACGTCCTTCCGGAACAGAAAATCCTTCCGGCAGGTTGGTCAGTTCCTGGTAAACAAATTTCACCTCTGCACGTTCGCCCACACGTTTTCCGATTCCATCGCGAAAATGCGGTTCATTTTCTTTTTTAATAATAAAAATAATCTTTTTAAATCCTGCTTCAATGGCATCAAAAATAGAATAGTCTATAATAATATTTCCCCAGGAATCTACAGGATCAATCTGTTTCAGACCACCGTAACGGCTTCCCATACCAGCCGCCATAATCACAAGTACCGGTGCTTTCATATCGTTCTCCTTTTCTTTTGAGTGTTCATTCTTTATTAATAAGGTTATCCCTCATAGTGAGTGTTTTTCCACCATCAGCAGCCGTTCTGTTCACACTGCTTTCAGTGCTTTTCATCCAAACACGCTCTAGAGCGTGTTTGAAAAAGGGGCCGTTGATTTACGGTCCCTAAAAAATCACCCTTTTATAATACGGTCTGCTCAATCACTTAATGAATCGGCAGGCTTTGAAGTAATTTACATATCGAACCGGCACGGAG
>JBGVFN010000194.1:0-6501 GCA_045121095.1 Lachnospiraceae bacterium
GCAGTCTGCGCACCCCAGTTTTGGCTAAATTTTTCTCAGATTCAGTCAGCGTAGCCCGCTACGCCTCCTTCATTTGAGAGAAATTTATCTCAAAATGGGATGCACATCCTGCATAAAGCCTTTTTCAAACACGCTCTAGTAGATATGGAATGAAATAAATCAACAGTATGGTTTTGATTTTATCATTATGTTATAGGAATGTCAAAAATCGCAGCATTTCAGTGGATATTTATTCTGGGGAACTTTTATAATAAATTCATTTGACAGGGATACTTTCCATGTTAGAATGTAAATACTATCAGAAGCTGGGCATCGAAAGATGTCTGAAAATGAAATGAGGCACGATTTATGAAAATTATTAATATAGGCAGCCGCGAAAGCAAATTGGCTGTAATCCAGTCGCAGATGGTACAGGAGTATATCAATACCCATCATGAAAATGTCCGGGCAGAGCTGGTTACCATGAAAACTACGGGTGATATGATTCTGGACAGGAGTTTGGATAAAATTGGAGGGAAAGGTCTGTTTGTAAAAGAACTGGACAGGGCGCTCATGGAAGGGAGAACCAGTCTTTCTGTGCATAGTTTAAAGGATATGCCCATGGAAATTTCAAAAGAATTGCCGCTGATCGCGTTTTCCAGCAGGGAGGACCCACGGGATGTACTGGTGCTGCCTCAGGGAAAGCAGGAAATTGACTTTTCCCTGCCTGTTGGATGTTCCAGTCTTAGACGTCAGCTTCAGTTTCAAAAAATATATCCTCAGGCACAGTTTCAGGGAATTCGGGGAAATGTGATTACACGCCTGGAAAAGCTGGACAGCGGCATGTATTCTGCGCTGATTTTAGCGGCGGCTGGTCTGAAAAGGCTGGGATTGGAGCACCGGATCAGCCGGTATTTTGAGCCGGAGGAAATGATACCGGCGGCAGGACAGGGAATTTTAGCTGTTCAGGGCCGGGCGGATGAAAATTACAATTTTCTGGCAGGATATCATGACGAAGAAGCAGAGCTGGCGGCGCTGGCAGAGCGGGCATTTGTCCGGGAATTAAATGGCGGGTGCAGTTCACCCGTGGCGGCCCATGCACAGATTGCAGATGGAAAGATTTGTCTGAGCGGTTTATATTATGATGAAACGGATAAAGAGTATCTTACTGGAAAATTACGGGGAAGCGCTGACCGGGAACAGGCAGAGCAGCTGGGACAAAATCTGGCTCAGATGCTGAGAGAACGTTATCGAAATGAGAAAATGCCATCAAAATAAAAGAATGTCATCGAAATAAAAGAATGTCATCGAAATAAAAGTATGTCATCGAAGTAAAAGTATATCATCGAAATAAAAGAACGTCACTGAAGTGAAATAATGTCATCAAAGTAAAAGAATGTTATCAGGGAAAAGTTATGAACACAAAGAATAAAGGGAAAGTGTGGCTGGTGGGTGCAGGCCCTTCCGATGCAGGTCTTCTCACATTAAAAGGAAAAAAGGTGCTGGAGCAGGCGCAGGTGGTGGTGTATGACGCGCTGGCGGGATATGGTGTACTTGCCATGGCACCGGAAGATGCGGAATGGATTGATGTGGGAAAACGGGCAGGCTATCATACCATGTCTCAGGAACAGATTAATCAGATTTTGCTTGAAAAAGCGCTGGAAGGGAAACAGGTGGTACGTTTAAAGGGCGGGGATCCGTTTTTGTTTGGCCGCGGTGGGGAAGAACTGGAACTGCTGGCAAAGCATCAGATTCCATTTGAAATTATTCCGGGGGTTCCATCGGCCATTTCTGTACCGGCTTATAATGGGATTCCCGTTACACACCGGGAATTTTCTTCTTCTCTTCATATTATCACCGGGCATAAGAAGAAAAATCAGGCGTATGATATGGATTTTGAAGCATTGGTCCGCATGGGAGGAACTCTTGTGTTTCTCATGGGGATTTCCGCTATGGAAGAGATCTGTCAGGGGCTGATTGAAGCGGGAATGTCACCGGATATGCCCGCGGCGGTGCTGCAGAAGGGGACGTCTGCCCGTCAAAAACGGGTGATTGCCACGGTGGAAACGTTGAAAACTGCTTCCGATGCGGCACAAATGGAAACGCCGGCTATTATAGTAATAGGAAAAGTATGTAATTTGGCGGAGGCATTTAGCTGGTATGAAAAATTACCGCTGCAGGGATGTCGGGTGGTTGTTACCAGACCAAGGGAACTGGCCTGGCATATGACAGAGCAGCTTCAGGAAAAAGGTGCAGAGGTGGTGGAATTACCTGCCATTACCACAAAAACCATTGTGCCCAATCAATCATTGGAGCAGGCCATAGCTTCTCTGGAGCAATATCAGTGGGTGGTATTTACCAGCCAGATCGGTGTACGCATTTTCTTTGAAGCACTGAAAAATGCCCGGATTGATGTGCGGCGGCTGGCGGGAGCGAAAATTGCCGTCATTGGCAGAGGAACCGCTGCAGAACTAGAAAAATATGGAATATTTGCGGATTTAATCCCCACCGTTTATGATGGCGAAGCTTTGGGCAATGCCCTGGCTGCGGTATGCAGAAGTGGTGACCGGATTTTAATCCCAAGAGCCCGGGTGGGCAGCCAGGAACTGATTCAGCAGTTAAAACAGGTGGAAAATCTGCATGTTGATGATATTCCTACTTATGATACGCTTCTGGTGGAAGAACATCTCATTGATGAACGCAAATTGTTGGAAAATGGTAATGTAGATTATGTAACATTTACCAGTGCATCCACTGTGCGGGGATTTCTGGCGGCCACAGCAGGAATGAACCTGGATTACAGCAAGGTAGACGCAGTGTGCATCGGAAAGCAGACAGCAGCAAAAGCCAAAAAAGCGGGAATGAAAACACATATTGCCAAGGAAGCAGCCATTACGTCAATGATACAGTTGATCGAAGAACTATTTGTATATAAAAGGCAATTGTGATAATATAGTAGACAAAACAAATGTTCCTGGTTTGAAATAGAACTTTATCAGAAAAGTAATGGTAAAAGTAATGGCGTGATTATCGGAAAATGGCGTGATTACCGGAACATGATGAAACCATCAGAGCATGATGAAATCATCATAGTATGATGGAATCGTTATCAGAACAGGATAAATTATCAGAACAGGATAAAACGATTACAAGAAAAGAGGCAGTAAAATGATTATCAGACCCAGAAGATTGAGAAAATGTGATACATTAAGACGGATGGTGCGGGAGACCAGAGTAGATAAATCTTCTCTGATCTATCCCATGTTTGTGAAAGAGGGCGTGGATATTGTGGAAGAAATCCCCACAATGCCGGGACAGTTCCGTTATAGTGTGGATACTATGGGAAGAAAGCTGGAAGAACTGCAGAAAGCAGGTGTGAATGCGGTAATGTTTTTCGGGATTCCTGACCATAAGGACAGCTGCGGCAGCCAGGCTTATGATGAAAATGGTATTGTTCAGAGAGCGCTGCGGGAGGCGAGAAAGCAGTATCCGGATATGTATCTGATTACCGATGTGTGCATGTGCGAATACACGGATCACGGACATTGTGGTCTGTTGACACCGGATCGGTATGTGGATAATGATAAAACACTGGATCTGCTGGCTCGTGCAGCGGTTTCTCATGTGGATGCCGGTGCGGATATGGTGGCTCCTTCCGATATGATGGACGGACGTGTTCTGGCAATTCGCGAAGCGCTGGACGATCATGGTTATCTGGAAACGCCCATTCTATCCTATGCGGTGAAATACGCATCTGCATTTTATGGACCTTTTCGGGATGCAG
The DNA here is from genome assembly GCA_045121095.1 of Lachnospiraceae bacterium. Taxonomy (GTDB): domain Bacteria; phylum Bacillota; class Clostridia; order Lachnospirales; family Lachnospiraceae; genus TWA4. Next base: position 3,764 of record JBGVFN010000194.1, read on the forward strand.
CAGGCTCTGCACCGGCATTTGGCGACCGAAAATCCTATCAGATGGATTTCCACAACCGCAGGGAGGCCCTGAAAGAAGCCATGCTGGACATTGAAGAAGGGGCAGATATCATTATGGTAAAACCGGCACTTTCCTATCTGGATATTATCCGGGAAGTGAAGGATATGACCGATGTACCCATTGCAGCTTACAGTGTCAGCGGGGAATATGCCATGATCAAGGCGGCCGCCAGCCTGGGATATGTGGATGAAGAGCGGATTCTCTGCGAAACTGCCATCAGCACGTACCGTGCAGGAGCTGACATCATGCTGACTTACTATGCCAAAGAAATTGCAGAGTGTATGGATAAAGGGCTGATCGGATAAAAATGATAAAGCAGAAGAATGAAACCATCCGCATTTCCGTGCGGAATCTGGTGGAATTTATTTTTCGAAGCGGTGATATCGATAACCGGCGAACTGGCGCCAGAGAAAAACAGGCCATGGAGGCGGGAAGCCGTCTTCATCGGAAGATTCAGAGGCAGATGGGCAGCACTTATGAGAGTGAAGTCAGTCTGAAACAGGTTGTGGACCGGGAGCAGTTTCGGATTCAGATTGAAGGGCGGGCAGATGGCATTTTTCATGAAAAGACAAAAACGTATTTGCGTAAAATACCGGAGTTGGGAGAATCACCGGAAACATTAACGGAAATGCCAGCAGAAATGCGGCATACCAGCGGGCAGATGAGTCTGCTGGATGTAATCAAACAATCGGTTTATAAAGAAGAAAATCTGTCAGGTGCAGAAGCTCCAGCAGCCCCGACAGAGCCAAAAACGTGCATCAGCTTGTCTGATCTGCCAAAGACAATTTATGTGGTGGATGAAATCAAGGGCATTTACCGTGATCCGAAGCGGTTAAAAGAACCGGTGTTGGTCCATAAGGCTCAGGCCATGTGCTATGCATATATTTATGCCCTTCAGAATAAGCAGTCCGTGATGGGGCTTCAGATGACGTACTGTCATCTGGAAACGGAGGAAATCCGCCGTTTTTATGAGTTTTATACCTTTGAAGAACTGCAGCAGTGGTTTCAGGAATTGATGCAGGAGTATGAGCGTTGGGCGAAACTGGAGACGGAACTGCATGATCAGATGTGTGAAAGTCTGGATGGGATGGAATTTCCGTTTCCGTACCGGCCGGGGCAGCGAAAACTGGCAGTTTCGGTGTATCGCAGTATTCAGCGCAAAGCCGAGTTATTTATTCAGGCACCAACGGGAATTGGAAAGACCATGTCGGTGCTGTTTCCTGCTCTGAAAGCCATGGGGGAGGGAATGGGAGAGCGGGTTTTTTATCTGACTGCCAAGACCATCACCCGGACCGTGGCGCAGGAGGCATTTGACATTCTCAGGCGGCAGGGGCTGAAAATTCATTCTGTAACTATTACTGCGAAAGAAAAAATCTGCCCTCTGGAGGTGTGCAGCTGTAATCCGGAGCATTGCCCCTATGCAAAAGGCCATTTTGATCGGGTTAATGAAGCACTTTATGATATGCTGACTCATGAGGAGCGTATGGACCGGGAAAATATACTGGAATATGCCCTTTCACATGAGGTATGCCCCTTTGAATTTAATCTGGATCTGACCTTATGGTCTCAGGGAATCATCTGTGATTATAATTATGTATTTGATCCTAACGTATATCTGCGCCGCTTCTTTAGTGAAGGCGTGCAGGGCAATTATATTTTTCTGGTGGATGAAGCGCACAATCTTCCTGACCGGGCAAGAGAAATGTATTCTGCCACATTGGTAAAGGAAGAGGTTTTAAAGGCAGAAAAGCGGCTGAAGGGAATTACAGAATTTGCTCTGCTGGATACGCCGGAAGCGGTTCGTGCAGCAGGACGTGCAGTCCGGGAACTGAAAAGCCTGAACCGGAATCTGCTTGCTCTGAAAAAGGAAACGGAGCAGGTAAAAGTTCTGGAAGAAGTGGAGAAATTATATGATTTGACTCTGAATGCCCAGGAATGTATCAGCAGTTTTCTGGAAGAGACAAGAAATCCGGCAGAAGAGGAACTGCTGAATTTTTTCTTTGAACTGCGGCATTTTAATGCCATGTGTGAAATCATGGATCCCAGCTATGTGCCTTATTGCAGTCTGGAGGAAGGTCAGTTTCAGGTCAGACTTCTTTGTGCCAATCCTGCGGTCAATATTCATAATTGTGTCCAGCGGGGCATCGGAACCGTATTTTTCTCCGCAACCATGCTGCCTATGCATTATTACCGGGAATTGCTGACTACAGAAGAAAATGCCTATGCTATTTATGTGGATTCGCCCTTTGATAACCGGCGTCGGCTTCTGGCGGTGGCAGAAGATGTAAGCAGCCGTTACACCATGCGCGGGCCGGTCCAGTATCAGCGGGTTCTGGAATATATTGTCCGGGTCACCGCAGTCAAAACCGGTAATTATATGGTGTTTTTTCCTTCCTATCAGTATATGATGGAAGTGGTTTCGCTTTATCAGGAGCGATATGAAACCGTGGAAAATGCCCCTTTCGAAATGCTTTTGCAGGAGCAGGGCATGAAAGAAGAAGACCGGGATGCATTTTTGCAGAAATTTTTTCATGAAGAAGAGTCTGCTGCTGATAAAAAGCGCAGGTCCCTTGTTGGTTTTTGTGTAATCGGCGGCATTTTTTCCGAGGGAATTGACCTGACCGGTCAGCGCCTGATCGGAGCGCTGGTAGTCGGTACCGGCCTTAGCCAGATCAATA
>JBGVFN010000195.1:0-3696 GCA_045121095.1 Lachnospiraceae bacterium
AGCAGATCCAGTCATTTTTAATTTTATGCAGTTTCGGAAATTTCCTCGAAACCGTCAAAAATAGCAAAGTTCTGATCAAGGTACTGGAAAAGTATATCTTGTCAGGATTTAAAAAAGTTCAAAAATTGTAAACTGGTGAAAAATAAAGATAAAGCTGCATATTATGAGCTGAATACTTTTCAGAGGCAGTATGTTAAGATAAGAAGCGGCGCAGATCGTGTTCTGGCCTGTTTGGGGCTGCTGATACTGTCTCCGGTTTTTTTGGGGATTATTGCAGCGATTAAACTGGAAGATGGTTTAAGAGCACCTGTTTTCTTCTCTCAGAATCGGATAGGTATTGGAAAATCACATTTTCAGCTGTATAAGTTTCGCAGCATGAAGCTGGATACACCTCATGATACGCCCACACATCTGCTGGCTGATCCGGAGCAGTATATTACGAAGGTCGGAAAGTTTCTTCGGAAGACCTCGCTGGATGAATTGCCGCAGCTGTGGAATATTGCCAGAGGTGATATGGCAGTAATTGGACCCAGACCGGCCTTGTGGAATCAGTTTGACCTAATTGAAGACCGGGACCGCTATGGTGTTCATCAGGTCAAACCGGGGCTTACAGGCTGGGCACAGATTCATGGTCGGGATGAACTGGAAATTAAGGAAAAAGCAGCGTTGGACGGTTATTATCTGAAAAAACTGGGACCGATGATTGATGTACAGTGCTTCTTTGGAACCATTGTATCGGTGCTGAAAAGTGACGGTGTAGTGGAAGGCGGAACCGGTGTACTGCATGAATCCGACAAAGCAGGAAAGAAGAATAAGATTCTGATCATTACCAATCATTCCTATATGCTGTGGCAGTTCCGCAGAGAACTGATCGCGGAATTGATGAAGACCCATGAAGTTGTGCTCAGCATGCCCTTTGTGGGACATGAAGATGATTTTGCGGCGATGGGCGTGCGCTGTATTAAAACCGATGTGGATCGCAGAGGAATCAATCCGAAAACGGACTGGAAGCTGATACAGGCGTATTATAGGATGCTGAAGGCAGAAAAGCCGGATATGGTTATTACATATTCCATTAAACCCAATATTTATGCAGGGATAATCTGTACAGGGCTGGGGATCCCTTTCTGTGCCAATGTACAGGGGCTGGGAACTGCTTTCCAGAAACCGGGGCTGGCACAGTTTGTAACCATTTTATATAAAGCAGCATTTTTACATGTACAGACAGTATTTTTCGAAAATGAAGCGAACGCAGCAGAATTCAAAAAAAGAAGGATTGTTGGTGCAGAAAAACAGGTGGTGCTGAATGGTGCGGGTATTAATCTGGAATATTATAAGTATGAGCCATATCCGCATAATGAACCTGTACATTTTCTCTATCTTGGAAGACTGATGAAAGAAAAAGGGATGGATGAGCTGTTTTATGTAGCAGAACAGCTTCATAAAGAAGGTCATCCATTTATTCTGGATCTGGTTGGTTTTTTTGAAGATGAATATAAGGAGCAGGTAGAAAAACTGCAGAAAGAGGGAATCGTAGTATTTCATGGATTTCAGGCAGAACCCAGACCCTTTTATGCTGCTGCGGACTGTATCGTGCTTCCAAGTTACCATGAGGGGATGAGTAATGTACTTCTGGAAGCTGCAGCGACCGGCAGACCACTGATCACCAGCAGTATTCCCGGGTGCAGGGAAGCCGTTGATAAAGGGCAGACGGGCTTTCTGGTGAAGGTGCAGGACCGTGAGAGCCTGCTGCGTGTTATGCGGAAGTTTTTAACCCTGGAAAAAGATACACGGGAAAAGATGGGAATTGCGGGCCGCAGAAAGATGGAACAGGAGTTTGATAAGAAAAAAGTTGTAAAAGATACAATAACAGCATTAAAACTTGGGGAAAACTAAACGAAGCAGCCGTTCAGCACATGCTGAGCAGATATCAAAATAGATCGTGCTGGGAGCAAGGAAGAGGTCAATAAGGTTATGCGCATTAAAAAAGAATTTGTACTTAGGGAAGTTGCCGGGGAATATATTATTATTCCTGTAGGAAACACAATTTTAAATTTTAACGGTTTGATTACGGTCAATGAAGTAGGTGTATCACTCTGGAAGATGCTTCAGAATGATGTAACAGCCGAACAGCTTCTTCAGGGAATTCTGGATGAATATGAAGTCGAAGAAGATATTGCAAAAGAAGATATTCAGGAATTTCTGGATACACTTGTAAAAAGTGGAATTCTTGATAAGGAATAAAGGTATGCAGAATCAGATCATACACAATAACATGATGCAGAATGGCGAACATGCTGTCCTGCCCAACAGTAAATGGCAATACTATATAGATAAAACAAAGCAGCTGGAGAAGGGAATCATTGCATTCCCTTCTATTTATATTGAAGGAAGTGCTGCATCCGGCAAGACCACGGCGGTTGAGATGCTGCTGGACAAATATCCACAGCAGGAAGTACGGCTTTTTCAGATGGAAAAGGAGTGGAAAGAAAAAAACGTACTTTTGGAAAAGATAGGAAAACTTGCAGAAGAAGTAAAAAAGAAAGAACTTTGGATTGTATTTGACAATATGCCGGAGAAAAATTCTGTAGAATATATTTCAAAAGTATATAACCAAAATCAGATGGAAGCAGAACTACAGGAAAAACAGATACTGGAATCGCTTGTAAGTCTGGTAAAAAATCTGCCTCAGCACAGCAAAATAATATTTACAGGCCGTGGAAAGCTGCCTGGTGAATTCCTGGAGCTTTTATGGAAGCGGAAAATAGAACTGTTCACCATTCAAAGCCTTCTTTTTACAAAAGAAGAGATACGGATTCTGGCTGAAAAGTGGAAAAGCGGACTGAATTATGGACAGGTCTACGAAAAAACCGGAGGCTGGGCAGGCTGTGTAGATATGCTTTTCAGATTCTCAGACAGCGATTTCAGATACGGAAAAAAAGTACGGACAATCGATGAACTGATGGACAGTTATGAAATCAAAGAGTACATACACAGAGAAGTAATGGATACACTTCCGGCAGGAGAACAAAAGCTGCTGTCCCACGCAGCAGGGTGTCCGTGGATTACAGAATCCTTATGTCAGGCTATCTGGAAAAATAAAGCTCAGAAATCAGGAAAAATGCAGGGACCAGAAATCCGGCAGGAACCGGAAATCCAGCGGGAATCAGAAAAAATACCGGCTCCGGAATGGTATATGGATATTCTGGATAATCTGACGCGAAAAGGCATTCTGCTTTATAATAGAAAAAAGAAAAATTGGACCATTTCACCCTTATTGCTGAATTATCTTCCTATGAATCACGTAAAAGATGAAGAAATGGATACAGAGGCATCCTCGTGGCTGGAGCAGGCAGCGGTATGGTATGAAGAAAATGGACATGTGGATGAAGCATTGTACTGTCTGAGACAATGCAAAAAGCGGGACAGGTATCTGGAATACATGAAACAGCATTATGCGCAGCTGTCTTTTTCCGGATATCAGTATCCGGGGGTAAAAAACTGGAGAGATAAAACACCGGAAGCATGTTATCTGCGGGGGATGTATGATTACATGGTACAGAATTTTACTGGGCTGGAAAAAGAAATTCATATGCTGGAAAATATGCAGGAGAAGGATCAGAAAACATGTGAAATACTGCTGAATCTGTATTATTTAAAACCGGATTTTTCATTAAACCAGTGGCTGGAGCTTCT
>JBGVFN010000196.1:0-29984 GCA_045121095.1 Lachnospiraceae bacterium
TTTCAAAGTTCAATCCAGCGTTAGCTGATCATAATCACCCAGAATTCCGAGAGATTATACTCCTTTATACATGGAAAGTATATCTGAATAAATCCCTTCCAAACAATCCGAAAAACGCGTCATAGGCGCGTTTTTCAAATGATTCACAACATTACGATTCACAGTATGATGTTTTTCCATACTGTGAATCGCAATTCCTTGTTTACATAAACGGCTCCTGAACCTCTAAACGCTGTTCTGGAACGCCTGTCCTGCATAAAGCTTCTTTCAGACACGCTCTAGCGGATTTCTAGCGGATCTGTCCGTCCCCGTAAATGATGTATTTTGTGGTGGTCAGTTCTTTTAATCCCATGGGGCCTCTTGCGTGAAGCTTCTGGGTACTGATACCAATTTCTGCACCAAAGCCAAATTCACCACCATCGGTGAAACGGGTGGATGCATTGACATAAACGGCTGCTGCATCTACTTCATCCAGGAATTTCTGAGCATTGGCATAGTCTTTTGTAACAATGGCCTCAGAATGACCCGTATTGTAACGGTTAATATGTTCAATGGCTTCATCAATACTGGAAACCGTGCGAATGGATACGATATAATCCAGATATTCAGTACCCCAGTCATCTTCTGTAGCAGGAAGGATTCCTTCTGCCCGTTCACAGACCGGTGCATCCCCACGCATCTCTACATGGCGTTCTTTTAATGCACTGGCCAGTTTTTCGGTAAATGCATCCAGAACTGCTTCGTGCAGCACAATGGATTCACAGGCATTGCAGACACCTACACGCTGTGTTTTGGCGTTGATGATAATATTCAGCGCCATATCCAGATCCGCACTTTCGTCCACATAAATGTGGCAGTTTCCGGTTCCTGTTTCGATAACCGGTACGGTACTGTTTTGTACCACGGTACGAATCAGCCCTGCGCCGCCTCTGGGAATAAGCACATCAATATATCCATTCAGTTTCATCATGGCTGCCGCCGTTTCACGGCTGGTATCACCAATCAGCTGGATGGCATCCTCAGGAAGTCCTGCTTCCTTCAGTGCTTCACGAATAACGGATGCAATGGCTAAATTGGAATGAATCGCATCACTGCCGCCTTTTAAGATTACAGCATTACCAGTTTTAAAACAAAGTCCAAAGGCATCTGCTGTTACATTGGGCCGTGATTCATAAATGATTCCGATTACCCCAAAAGGAACCCGTTTCTGGCCAATTAAAAGACCATTGGGGCGTTTTTTCATGGAAAGAACCTCTCCCACAGGATCTTCCAGAGCAATGATCTGGCGAAGGCCATCTGCCATTCCCACAATGCGGTCATGGGTCAGCAGCAGCCGGTCCAGAAGGCCCTGAGACATATTTTTAGCACGTCCCGCTTCCATATCCTTCGCATTTTCCTGAATCAGAAGTGCTTCATTGGCTAACAGCGCATCTGCGGCCGCTGCCAGCCCTCTGTTTTTTTCCGCAACTCCCAACGTATTCAAAATCCGGGCAGCCTTTCTGGCAGCCTTTCCCATTTCAATTAAATCTACCACGATTCATTCCTCACTGTCTTTTTGTTTTAGTAGATCGCTTTTTCAGACACAACTGCATCCGGCAGGATGTCGTGTGCTTCAAAAGGAACGGTTTCCAGAATCTGGAATTCAAATGCCAGAGCCGCCTTATAGTGGGTGTTGGGCTTTTCCAGATATCTGTCATAGAAGCCGCCGCCGTAGCCTACTCTGTGATGACCTTTGTCAAATGCAACACCGGGCATTACAAAGAAAGCATCGGTTTCATGTGCTTCCGGTAATGTAGTTTTCGGTTCACGGATACCCATGTAACCGGATTCTACATCTTCAAATTTGGTGATGTAATACCAGATCAGATCTTTGCCAACTACCTTGGGCACTGCCACACGTTTGCCAGCTTCCCATGCACGGGCAATGATTTCATCGGTCATAACTTCATGATTATAATCGATGTAAGCATACACACATTCTGCTTTCTGATACTCAGGAATGGACACGATAAAATCCGCAACCTTACTGCTCATTGCTGCCACTTCCGCATCAGTAGCTGCATCTCTGAACTGTTTGATCATTTTCCTGACTTCTTTTTTCTCCTGCATAATCATACCTCCTCAGGCCTGAGGCTTTTTGCCCCCTTTGCCATATTTTTTATCATGGCGGTCTTTTACATCGATCATGCTGCCATCTGGATTCTGGATCTTAATCGTTTCCAGCTGCCCCCGCAGATTTCGGCGCATGGCCTGAATGTACTCGCCACGTAATCTGGCCTGTTCCTCTTTTTCTTCGGGAGTCAGACCAGTTTCTTTCATTTTTTTGTATAACTCATTAATACGCTCAATATCTTTCATATCCATGGGATTCTACCACCTTTTCTGCTTTTTCTGTTTTTATCAGGTATAATGCTGCATGTATTCCTTCAGATTAAATTCAGGATTTTTATGTGCATGGAACAACGTTCCACATTCTTTTCCATCAATGATCCGGTAAATGTTTTTCACGTCATCTGCATTGGCAATGACCATATCTACACCGGAATCGGTTGCAATCTGCGCTGCTGCCAGTTTTGCTGCCATTCCGCCGGTTCCCACATCACTGCCGGCACCGCCTGCCATGGAAAGCAGATCTTCGTCAATACATTCCACATCGGTAATCAGTCTGGCTTCCGGATTTTTTCGGGGATCTCCGGTGTACATGCCATCAATATCAGACAGCAGAATCAAAAGATCTGCATGAACCAGCGCTGCCACCACTGCAGAAAGTCTGTCATTATCACCAAATTCAATTTCGTGGGTCGCAACGGTGTCATTTTCATTTACAATGGGAATACTTCCCAGCTGAAACAACTCCTCAAATGTATTGCGGGCATTCCGATAACTGGTGGGATTGACCAGCGTATCCTTTGTCATAAGAATCTGTGCAGTTAAATGGCTGTATTCACTGAACAGACGCTGGTAAGTCATCATCAGATGCGCCTGTCCAATGGCCGCCAGTGCCTGTTTTCTGGAAACACTGTCCGGTCTGGGTAAATGCCCTGCTGCCTGTCTGCCGGCTGCAATAGCACCGGAGCTTACCAGTACCACATCTTTATTCAGATTTTTCAGTTCACAAAGAACACGAACCAATGCTTCAATTTTTCGCAGGTTCATGGAACCATTATCCGGATGCGTGATCGAAGAGGAACCAATCTTCACCACGATCCGCTGTTTATCTTTCATCTTTTCTCTTGTGCTCATTATCTTCTCCATTATAATCTATTTTTTACGATTCGTAAAGAAAATCTCCTCGTTTATATCTCAGGCGGTGCGCAGACAGAAACAATCATTTCCGCAGCGCGGCAGCCGTCCATGGCCGCTGACATAATACCTCCGGCGTAACCCGGCCCTTCTCCGCAGGGATATAACCCCCGGATATTGCTCATCATATTCTCATCTCTTAAAATCTTGACCGGAGAAGAAGTTCTGGCTTCCACCGCAGAAAGCACTGCATCTTCTCTGGCATATCCCCTGATTTTATGGTCAAATGCCTCAATGCCTTCAATCAGTGCTTCATTGAGCATTTCCGGCAGTATATCCCGCAAATTGGTCAGCGTAGTTTCTCCTTTATGGTCAGGCAGCACATCTCCAAGTTCTGCAGAAGCACGATTTGCCCGAAAATCTCCAAACAGCTGACTGGGAATCTTTCCCTGACCAGCCTTCCACGCCGCTTCCTCAATCTGACGCTGAAATGCCACACCGGAAAGTACATCCTCTCCTGGATAATCATCTGGTGTTACCGTAACAATCAACGCACTGTTGGCATTTCGCCCGTCTCTGGCCCGATAACTCATGCCATTTACCACCAGTCGGCCCGGTTCAGAAGAACTGTTTACCACCTGACCGCCGGGACACATGCAGAAAGAATACACACCCCGTCCGTTGGATGCCCGGTAAGTTAATTTATAATCTGCTGCTGGAAGATGCTTTGATGTCTCCATACCATATTGACTCTCATTGATCATGGTCTGAGGATGTTCAATACGCATGCCCACAGCAAATGATTTCGGCTCCATCACGACCCCTTCTTCTTTCAGCATGGCAAAGGTATCTCTGGCACTGTGCCCGATGGCCAGCACCACCCGGTCTGCAGGAATCTGCTCTGTCTTCCCCTCTTTTTCTGCTTCCACGCCCACAATCCGGCCGTCTTTATGCAGCAAACGGGTCACCCGGGTCTGAAAACGGATTTCACCGCCCGCTTCCTGAATCTGTTCCCGAATCCGTGCCACCACCTGCTGAAGCACATCGGTGCCAATATGAGGCTTATTCACATATAAAATATCCTCCGGGGCACCTGCTTCCACAAATGTTTCCAGCACGTTCCGTCCCCGTCCAGCAGGATCTTTTACCAGCGTATTCAGCTTTCCGTCAGAAAATGTACCGGCACCGCCTTCTCCAAACTGCACATTACAATTGGGATCCAGCTCTCCTGTCTTCCAGAAATGCTCCACTGTCTGAATCCGCTCTTCCACGGCTTTTCCACGTTCCAGCACCAGGGGGCGATATCCTGCCCGTGCAAGAAGCAGGGCACAGAACATCCCCGCCGGCCCCATACCGATTACAATGGGACGATGCTGCATCGGTGTCTCTCCTGGCTTCGGAAAATGGTATTTTACCGGATGAACCACGGTAATATTCTTGTTTTTTAATTTTTTCACCAGCTGCTCTTCTTTTTTGGTTCCCAGACCCGTTTCCACCAGCATGGTATAAATATAATAAATCTCCGGCTTCTTTCTGGCATCAATGGACCGTTTCCAGATGCTTACTTTTTTTACGGAAGCCGCAGGAAGTTTTAACAATTTTAACGCTTTTCTGGCAGGTTCTTCCGGCGCATGATCCGGCCTGCACTTCATCTGAGAAATCTGTATCATGGTAATTCCTTTTGTAAATAACTATTCAGCCAGGCATGATTTTGCCGCTGCCTGCCCTGCAATCCATCCGCTGGACCAGGCCCACTGCAGATTATATCCACCGCAGATGCCATCCACATCCAGCAATTCACCGGCAAAATACACACCAGGGCATTTTTTCGATTCCAGTGTATCCGGGTTGATTTCCTTCAGTGTCACCCCGCCGCAGGTTACCTGTGCCCGGTCAAATCCATTGACTGCCTGACAGGTACAGAGCAAATGACGGGTAAGATCCTGTATTTTCTTCTGTTTTCGGTTCATTCCATTCATACCGCTGTTTATATTGGCATCCATTTCCTGAGATGCCAATTGCTGAAATACCTGCAGTAATTTATCTGGATAAAGCCCGCAATAAGCACTTTCTTCGTAATTTTTCAAATATGCACTTAATGTTTCATCGGAAATTTCCGGATAAAAGCATAATTCTGCCTGTACGTTCCGACCTTCCTCCAGCGCCCTTGCTGCATAACGGCTTACCTGAAAAACCGGAATTCCCGAGATTCCATAATCCGTCAGCTGCAGTTCGCCTTCTTCGGATGCCGCGCATTTTCCATCCACCAGAATCGTCACTCTGGCCGAAATCCGAACACCTGCCAACTGCTTAAACCAGGATTCCCCGCAGCGGATTCCCGTCAGCGCAGGAAGCGGTTTTACAATGGTATGTCCCAATAAACGAGCCAATTCATAACCACTGCCATCCGATCCCAGCGCAGGAGAAGCTTTTCCGCCGCAGGCCAAAATGACCCGATTTCCGGTCAGCTGCCCCTTTTCATATCGGATTTCTCCTGCTGTTACTTTCTTTTTTCCATTTTTTTTGATGGTTTCTTTCACATTACTTTTTCGCGCAGTCACAATGGAAATCTGAAATAGATCGCCTTTTTTCTGGATTTGCTGTATATTTTCCACCCGGGTATCCGTCTTTATAACAACGCCAAGATGCCTTGCTTCCTGTTCCAGTAAAGTCACCACAGACTGGGCCTGTTCTGAAACCGGATAATAATATCCATTTCGTTCATGAGGAAAAATACCTATTTCCTGAAAAAATTGCAGTGTCTGTGCCACATTAAACTGCTCAATTACTCCCATGGCAAAGGAATTTCCATGGTAAGAAGCCATATCCATATGGGCATTGGTAAAATTACAATGACCATTACCTGTAGCCAGTATCTTTTTCCCAATTTTTTCCTTCTGTTCCAGCACTGTGACCCTTGCACCGGCTCTTGCTGCAGAGATGGCCGCCAGCAGGCCGGAAGCACCTGCCCCTACTACAATCGTATGTATTTGATTTTTCTTTTGTACTTTCAACCTCCACCTCCATGAAGTGCCGTGTTTCAACTGCTGCAGTTTTCCAGATACTCATACAATGCCGGCAGATTTTCCAGATAAATTCCCTGCCGCAGTTCCTGAATCAGTGCCGCTGCCAGCTCTTCCTCATCAATCCGGGTCCGCATGCAGATTTCCTCATGGTCCCCCGTATAAGCAATAATTTCATTATCATTTAAAGTTACATAATAAAATGCATCCGCTGTGTGAAATGCCGCGCTTTCCTGCTTTGTTTTTGCAGTGTCCGGCTCTTCTTCCGAATCATCCGCTGCTTCCTGCCCTGCAGCAGTCGTTTCTTTTTGCTCCAGCTCAGCCTCATGTCTGCGGCTTAATTCCATATAATCCTGCCTGAGAGAAACATATCCTGCTGTCAGTGCCAGACTGATCACAGATACTGTAACGAAAAGGCAGATACAGATACGTAATTTCATAAACATCCACTCCTTTACGTATAGTATCTGCCACTTTTTTGATAAATATTCAGCAGAGTCTGATTTTATTGAATCTATCCTCTTAATAAATGCGTTTTCTTCGCAATCTTAACCAGTAAAGTTCCCTTCGGGAAGGATTTCAGATCAGATTCCGTAACTGCACCTGTAATTAACAGAGCCGCTGCATAAACGGCAACTGCCGCACAGATAGCCAGCAGCACGGAAATACTGTTGCTCTTTGTCAGGTGATGAAGTCCTTCATAAGCACCCCATGCACCAACCCCCATGATTGCTGCACTGACAGCTGGAAGTGCAAACGTCTTCTTGATTTCCGGACGGAAACGGATTGCACGGTAAATAGACCGGTAATTCATGATGTTCATCATAAGACCGAAGATAATATCTGCCACAACAACACCATAAATACCGATGGGCAGCAGCCACAGGCATAATACCAGAATTACCAGATGCGCCAACAGTGAGATTGCTGCATTTTTAGCCGGTTCTTTCACACGTCCAATTCCCTGCAGTACACCATTGGTAATCGTTGAGAAGGAATATAAAATAACGGTAATTCCACCCAGACGCAGTAAAGAAGCTGCCAGATCATTACTTTCAGGAGTTCCGGCAAACAGCAGCTGCAGAATCGGTTTACTAAGTACTGCCAGTCCAACACAGGAAGGAATGGCAATCAGCATGGCGAAACGAATAGCTGTCCGGATCTTCTGCGTAATCTCAGAAGGCGAAGATGTTTTCAGGCTTCGTGAAAGATTCGGAACCGCTGAAGAAGATAATGCAGTGGCAAATGCCAGCGGCACATGGGTCAGCAGATGGTATTTCCCTTCATAAGCATTCCAGCTGATTTCATATAAAGAAGCATCCATACCGGATAAATCTGCGAAATTACTGAAAATAGAAGAATCCAGTACGCTGCTGATATTATAAATAGCAGAGTTCAGGGTAATGGGCATGATCATCAGCACCAGTGTCTTCATTAAGGATTTATACGATTCCTTTACCCTGTTCTCACCAGACAGCTCGTTCCCCTGATTTGCATAGTACATACGATAAAGAACAATACAAACCAGCAGACCTGCCACCGCACCGGATAAGGTACCTACGGTACCGCCCGCAGCACCAAATGCATCACTCCAGAATTCTTCTCCATGCAGCAGATCCAGCCGGTGTCCCATATTCCACAGAACCCAGGCACCTGCCACACTCATAATTGCATTAATGATCTGCTCTACGATCTGAGAAATTGCTGTAGGCACCATGGTTCCCTGTCCCTGGAAAAATCCACGAAATGCCCCCATAAATGCAGAAACCCATACAGTAGGTGCTAAGATCATCAGTGCATATTTAATTTCTGCACGTTTGTACACAACATCTGCAAAAAATCCAGCTCCAAAAAACAGAGCACAGAAAGCCAGTCCGCCTGCAATGGTTGCAAACAGCAATGCTGTCACAAATACACGATTGGCATTCCATTCCTGTTTATTGCCAATCCGCTCTGCGACCATTTTGGATACAGCAGTGGGAATACCAAAAGAAGCGATCATCCAGATCAGAGAATAAATTGCATATGCATTGGAATATGCAGAATTCCCTCCATCTCCCAGAATGTTGGTCAGTGGAATACGGTATACGATACCGATCAACCGGACAATTACAGAAGCAATTGCCAGAATACTGCCCTGAATCAGAAAGTTGGCCTCTTTTCTTCCCTTTTGTTTCTCTGCCATAAAAGTCTCATCCTTCCATTCTATCCATCCGGATTTCCCGGATACGATCTGTCCAAACAGACCTGTTTATTCCTTTGTAACCTGTTACTTTTTCTGTGCCGCCTGCAGTGCCAGCAGATTATTTTTAACAAGGATCCGTTACAACGAATCTGTCAACACGCTCGCCCTGGCGCACTTTATGAATCATACACCCAACCCGTAATTGCGTCAATCCCTTTTTAAAGGCTTCTTAATAGATTGTAACAGTTCAGCCTTGCTGAATAGTTACAACAGATTTCTAACGAGTGATTCCCAGCTGCTCCAGCAGATCCCGCTGGAGTTCTTCCATAACCTGGCGTTCTTCTTCTTCCATATGATCATATCCAAACAGGTGGAACATACTGTGAGCAGTTAAAAAGGCCAGCTCCCGTTCAGCAGAATGTCCATAAGCTGCTGCCTGCTCCAGCACCTTATCTACAGAGATCACAATATCCCCCAGTACCAGCTCTCCGGTTTCCGGATTAAAACAATCCTGGGTATCATCCTCACAATGGTCAAAATTCCCCGGCTCCTCATATTCAATCATGGGAAAGGATAAAACATCCGTAGCCCGGTCAATTCCACGAAATTCTTTATTAATCCGGTGGATCTCCTCATTTCCGGTCAACAAAATATTCAGTTCTGCTTCATATGGACAGGGCTCGTAATCCATTGCCCCCATTACAACTTTGTTTAAAAGTGCTTCCCAGTCAAATTCCAGCACATCCGGTTTTTCATATTCATTTTCAATTTCAATGGTCATATTTTATCCTTTCTCTTTCTGCCATCTTATCTTATTGACTTTTTAATTTTCTCTGCGGCGGCTCCGTCCATCGCCTTTTTCCTTACCAGCTCCGTTCCCTCTGCGTCCCGTGCTTTTATTTTTCTGGTTTTCTTTTTCTTCATAAACCTCATAAGCTTCTACGATCCGCTGTACCAGAGGATGACGGACAATATCTTTTGCGCTCAACTGGGTAAATGCGATTCCTTCCACATTTTTCAAAACCTTCATGGCAGTATCCAGACCGGAAGTAACATCCACAGCCAGATCTCGCTGAGTAGCATCACCGGTTACTACGACTTTGGAGCCAAATCCGATACGGGTTAAAAACATCTTCATCTGAGCAGAAGTGGTATTCTGAGACTCATCCAGAATAATAAATGCATTGTCCAGTGTACGGCCGCGCATATAAGCCAGAGGTGCCACCTCGATCAGACCTTTTTCCATATTATTTACGGTGGTTTCCGGTCCCATCATCTGATACAGAGCATCATACAACGGACGCAGGTAAGGGTCTACCTTGCTCTGCAGATCACCTGGCAGAAATCCCAGCTTTTCACCTGCTTCAATGGCCGGTCTGGTCATGATGATCCGGTTTACTTCCCCGTTTTTAAACGCTTTTACTGCCATGGCCATGGCCAGATAGGTCTTACCGGTTCCCGCCGGCCCAATGCCAAAGGTGATCATATGATTCTGAATGGCATCCACATAGGCTTTCTGGCCCAGTGTTTTAGGCTTTACCGGCTTTCCGTTCACCGTACGGCAAAGCACATCCTCATCCAGTTCCAGCACCTTTTCTTCTTTTTCTTCAAAAACCAGAGCCAGTGTGTAATCCACATTCTGCTCCGTGATCGCATTGCCCCGTTTGGACAGCTCTAACAGGCTGTTCAACACCCCAGCTGCTTTCTTCACCATCTCTTCCGGTCCTACGATTTTCATAAATCCATCCCGCGAAATAATGGTAACACGCAGCGCCCGCTCTATTTTCTTAAGATATGCATCAAACTGCCCGCAAATATTCCGCTCATGCTCGGTAGGTACGGTCAGTGACTGTTCAATCAGACTCATCTTCTATCATCGTCTCCGTTTCATATTCACTATAATTAATTGACTGATGCCCTGCCTGTGGTCTTAATACAACAATTTGCCCTTTTGCACGGTATCCAACAGAATCATAATATATTCTGACCTGATTTTCAACCACCACATCCTTGTTTTTTTCCAGTTCTTCCAAAAAACGATTCAGCTTTTTCTGCAAAATTCCCGTTGCTTCGCTTTCAGAGATCCATGTATGCCGAATGGTAAATTCCCGTTTTTCTTCTTTATATGTGTAAATGGAAAAACCCGCTTCCGGAAATTCCAGCCTTTCATAGCCGCTTCCCACAGATTCTGCATGAGGTTCTGCTTCCGTCCCACTGCCTGTGGTCTGAATCCATGCCATTGAAGCCGGAAGCTTCTCATAAACAGAATCCGGCAGTTTTTCCAGGAGCGTTCCTGCGAGTACTCCGATTCCCTTTTGTCCCTGCTCCTCCAGATACCAGAAAACCCTGACAGGTGTCCATATTTTTAATTCTTTTCCGGCAATACAAATATGATAAATGGAACCCTTTCCCTTCATTTCTGTTTTTTCCTGTTTTTCCTGCTCACAAAAATCTTCATAGGAAAGTTCGGTTTTCAACAGGACCTCTCCGTCAGCATGTACAAATTCATATCCTGTAATTTCCTGGGCATCATTGTGCCGCGGAACACTTCCAGAAATCAAAATCTGCCCTTTCGTCACTGTATCCCCTGGCTTTACCTGGGCAATTCCTTTCCGCACCACCAGAGACTGCACCACACCATCCATCTCGGCAACCAGATCCACCGGTTCTGTGTCTGCCATAACGGCCTCCAATGTCCCATAATTTTCTGCAACGGCAATCTGCAGCACGGTTCCATCTACTGTTGCTGCTGACCAGGAAATTCGTTCAAAGGTATCCCTCAGCAGCTGCTCCACTTTTTCACAATCTACTTTATTTTTCCGAATCCCCGCCTGTACTCCATGTTCCTTCAGACAGGATAGAATCTGATCATCCGAATAATATAAATTATCTGTAATCCGGATTTCCCACAAATGAAGGGTAGAAAACCATATGGCAAAAAAAAGGAACAAACAGGCCGCAAAAAAAGCCTGTCTGTGCCGATACCGTCTGATATAAACATACAATCCATGTTCTTCTCTGCATTGTACGGTTACACCAGCTTTTCGAACCAGATCCTGACAATTCAGGTAGTCCTCCCGATACATGGAGCAGTAATATCCATCCTCTTTTACCACAACATCCCAAAGTACCATTCCCCGGTTTCGGCATAAATTAAAAAATCGCTCCGGGACACAGCCTGTGACCATAATACATACCCAGCCCCGTACAAATCGAAGCAATCTAATCCCTCCTGTCAAACCGTACAGATGTAATCACACCGGTAATCCGCATGATCAGCTCTGAATAGTAGGCAATCTGAAGCTTTTTTCCTTCTATATAGATCATATAGCCGGAAGCAAGAATCCGAATCTCTGTATCATAATAACAGCAGATGCTTTTAAAATTTTCAATTCGGAGCTCCTGACAGCCGCTTATTTCCATAAATGTAACACCTCTGGCCATGTCTGGCGGAATCTGCATTGCCTGAAAAATCCTGTCTTTCATCTCATCACCAGCTGTGTTTTTTACATTGTATGTTTACCAGACCTGTACATAGTACCAATAAAGAGAAATCGTAATGATTCAATCTGTTAGAAACGTGCACCGCCAGGCGCACCACGAAGAAAAGCCGCAGGCACATAACCTGCGGCTTATTTCTTCTAAATCAATTACCATGTGGCGAAAACATAACAAATTCGCCATAACAGAACGGATTAGTTATATTTACGCTTTCTTGCTGCTTCAGACTTTTTCTTACGTCTTACGCTGGGTTTTTCGTAATGTTCTCTCTTACGAATTTCCTGCTGAATGCCAGCCTTTGCACAGTTTCTTTTGAATCTGCGTAAAGCGCTGTCTAAACTTTCGTTATCTTTTACGATTACGTTTGACATAGCTCACACCTAACCTCCCTTCAGTTGCGTATTGTGTTTTTACAACTGCTTGGGTAAAATCCTAACACAACAATTATTATAACATAATTCTGCATTTCGTCAACATGAAATTGTAGAAATTTTCGAAGAAAATTACAAATTTTGACGTAATAACAGGATTTGCAGCCATTTAACAGATGCTGAATTGTCTTGGATTATTTAGCAGGCATTCAAAGCTTTATTTAATCTGACCTTCCACAACTTCTGCTGCTTTTGCAAGTGCTGCGTCGATACCTTCAGGATTTTTGCCGCCTGCCTGTGCCATGTTGGGACGACCGCCGCCGCCACCGCCTACAAGACCTGCAATTGCTTTGATCAGGTTGCCTGCATGAGCGCCTGCTTTCTGTGCTTCAGGAGTTACCATGGATAACAGGCTTACTTTGCCATCAACTGCAGATGCAATGACAACAACGCCTTCACCCAGTTTTTCTTTCAGCTGATCGCCCAGGTTTCTCAGACCATTCATGTCTACACCGTCTGCCCGTGCTGCCAGAACTTTCACGCCTTTTACTTCTTTCACCTGATTCATAACATCGCCCAGAGCATCCTTTGCCAGTTTGCTCTTCAGCTTTTCATTTTCGGAAGCCATTGCTTTTAATTCTGCCTGCAGTGCTTCAATTCTTGCTACCAGCTGAGATACTTCGGTCTTAGCTGCTTTTGCTGCTGCATGGAGAGTTGCTTCCATCTCATTATAATATGCAGTAACACCTTTACCGGTTAATGCTTCAATTCTTCTGACACCCGCTGCAATACCACTTTCAGATACGATCTTGAAAGAACCGATTGCAGAAGTATTCGCTACATGTGTACCACCACAAAGTTCTTTGGAAACATCGCCCATGGATACCACACGTACATCCTGTTCATATTTTTCACCGAACAGAGCCATCGCGCCGGCTTTCTTTGCTTCTTCCACGTTCATAACATCGGTTACAACAGGAATTGCCTGTGCGATTGCATCATTTACCATGGCTTCTACCTGTGCGATTTCTTCTGCAGTCATAGCCTGGAAATGAGAGAAGTCAAAACGCAGTCTGTCTGCGCTTACCATGGAACCAGCCTGTTCCACATGGCTGCCCAGTACGGTTCTCAGTGCTGCCTGCAGCAGATGAGTTGCACTGTGGTTTTTAGCAGTATCTGCACGGTTTCCTGCACATACAGAAGCAGTTACCACATCATTTACCGCAAACATGCCTTTGGTTACAACACCAACATGACCTACTTTGCCGCCTTTTAATTTAATGGTATCGACAACCTTAAATTCTGCACCATCTTTTGTCAGCACGCCCACGTCAGCCTTCTGACCGCCCATGGTTGCATAGAAGGTGGTTTCATCCAGAATAATGGTACCGTTATCACCTTCTGCCAGTGCCTGTACGATTTCTTCTTCATTGGTAATAACCTGAATTTTGCCTTCTGCGCTCAGTTTGTCATAGCCAACAAATACAGAAGTGATTTCTGCGTCGATTTCATCGTAAACGGTTGCATCCGCACCCATGTAGTTGGTTACTTTTCTTGCTTTACGTGCTTTTTCCTTCTGTTCTTCCATACATGCAGTAAAGCCTTCTTCATCCACCTGAATACCCTTTTCTTCCAGGATTTCCTTGGTCAGATCCAGAGGGAATCCATAGGTATCATACAGCTTGAATGCATCTGCACCGGACAGAACGCTGCCGCCTTTTGCTGCCAGTTCTGCTTCCATATCTGCCAGAATGCTCAGACCCTGGTCGATGGTACGGTTGAATTTTTCTTCTTCCTGTTCGATTACCTTGAAAATAAAAGGTGCTTTTTCAGCCAGTTCCGGATAACCATCCTTGGAAGTTTCAATAACGGTATTGCTTAACTTGGTCAGGAACAGACCTTCAATACCCAGCAATCTTCCATGACGTGCTGCACGTCTTAACAGTCTTCTTAAAACGTAGCCGCGGCCTTCGTTGGAGGGCATGATACCATCAGAAATCATGTTGCTTACGGAACGGATATGGTCAACAATTACACGGATAGAAACATCCTTTTTGGAATCTTCGCCGTATTTTACACCTGCCAGATCACATACCGCATCACGCAGTGCTGCAAATGTATCAATGCTGAATACAGAGTCCACATCCTGAACAACTACAGCCAGACGTTCCAGACCCATACCAGTATCGATGTTTTTATTTTCAAGTTCTACATAATTACCCTTGCCGTCTGCATTGAACTGGGTAAATACGTTGTTCCATACTTCCATGTAGCGGTCGCAGTCGCAGCCAACGGTACATCCAGGTTTGCCGCAGCCGTATTTTTCACCACGGTCATAATAAATTTCGGAACAGGGACCGCAGGGACCTGCACCATGTTCCCAGAAGTTATCTTCCTTGCCAAAACGGAAAATACGTTCTGCAGGGATACCCATCTTTTTGTTCCAGATTTCAAATGCCTCGTCATCATCTTCATAAATAGAAGGATACAGACGCTCGGGATCCAGACCGATTACTTCTGTCAGGAATTCCCAGGACCATTCGATTGCTTCATTTTTAAAGTAATCGCCAAATGAGAAGTTACCCAGCATCTCGAAGAAGGTCAGGTGACGTGCTGTCTTACCAACATTTTCAATATCACCGGTACGGATACATTTCTGGCAGGTTGCCATACGTGTGCGGGGAGGAACCTCCTGTCCTGTGAAATAAGGCTTCAGAGGAGCCATACCTGCGGGAATCAGAAGAACGCTGTTATCATTATGAGGAACCAGAGAATAGCTGCTCTTGCAGAAATGATCTTTTGTTTCAAAGAAATCAAGATACATCTTTCTCAGTTCATTAACGCCATATTTTTTCAATGTAGTTACGCTTCCTTTCTTATGTTAATTCTTCCTTAATCGCAACTGTTCCGTACCTTCACAAGGATATACGGAACAGTTACTCTGAATCTGCCATATCCAGCAAAATATATAAAAATATTGTAGCAGTTCAGCAGAACCGGAACTGTCCTGCTGGATTTCATAACGCAGAATATCCGGCGAATCCATCTTTCGCCGGAATATGAAGGTGGTTCAATTTCGGGCTAGAGCGTGTTTGAAAAAGGTTTTATGCAGGATGTGCATCCCATTTTGAGAAAAACTTAGCCAAAACTGGGGTGTGCAGACTGTGTGAATGATTTTTCAAACACGCTCTACGGCAAAAGATGCAGGCCAAGACCCGCATCTTTCTTCAAATAGACGAGACAGCACAGATTATTTCGCAGCTTTCTTTTTATCGTGAAGTTTTGCACCACATACGAATCCGGCTACAATAATTCCCAGATAAATTACGAATTTTACTGCACTTGTGACAAATGCGCCCAAAAATGCCATTTGAATCCCCCTCCTTTATATTCAGATCTTTACGATCTGTAATTATTATGCCGCAATCCACTGACAAATTATGTGAAATCCACATGTAAATCCCTGTCTGCCAGTGTCTAGCATCAAACTGTATAAAACAGTTAGTCCAGCCCTAAGGCTGAACTGTTACATTTTTTTTATATTATCACACCAACCCGCAGATTGCAAGTAAAATTGAAACAGTTCAGCCCTGAGGCTGAACTGCTTTAAGGTATTTGGCAGACATATGTACATGCTGTCAAATGTCACTATAGACTACTTATCCTTCATGGGAAATCCGGAAACTGAAGGAAAGTTTCTTGTCCCCAGGAATCAGATATTCATCATGAATGGGAGCTCCCCAGCTGTCATCACCGCCCACACCACACTGTGCGCCGAGAATACGCAGATAATTGTACGGGTGATCCGGTAGTTCATCTAACAGCATAGCATGTTCCATTTCCATGGCACTGTAAGGAAGCAGACTGCCTTCAAAATGCTGGTTTACTGCTTCAAAACGCAGGCCGTCGCCAGTTTCATCGGTTACGGTCAGCCAGCGCAGCTTTGTACGATTACCGCATTCCTGCGGTTTCAGGTAAGCGGAATAATTCGCCCGAGCGGTGGTTTCAAATACACCCAGTCTTGCACCCTGATCCCGGTCGATGTAATTTTCTTCCGGTCCAGCACCATAATAACGCATGGTGGCAAAGCGCTCTTTCATCTTAAATTCCATACCAAAAGCAGGTACCGGAGGCATATTGGGAATACCCGGATAATCCAGTGTAATGGTAATACTTCCGTCATCAGTAACCAGATAGGTAACGGTATGCCCCTGTGTTACCGGTGAACAGAATACCGGATACAGATAAGGCACGGTAATCCGGCAGTAATCTTCTCCGATCTCCAGCTCATAATGATCTTTATCAGGCATCTGGCCTGCTGTCATAGCCAGATAGCAGCCCTTATCATTCAGCCAGCCCATGCCGCGGTCATTATCCGTAGAAGCTCTCCAGTAGGTTACTTTGGGAAGATTTGTAATATATTCCACACCATTATAAAGCAGAGATACCATACCGCCGTCCTGTTTGGAGAACAGAACACGGAAGCCCTCTCCCATAACACCCACATTTACATCGCCATTGACTACCTTAAAATCTGCTTTGCACTCTTTATCGTCTTCCGCTTTGCCATTTTCCATAACAGCCTGTCCAAAGGAAATTTCATGACCAGCTTTTGCCCAGGGCATATCCACTTTCTGAACAGCAAATACATTCAGCAGATATTCCCCTTTTTCTTCCGGAATCTTAAAGGGCATTTCCACATAGGTTTCGGATAAAGGTTCTACAACTGCATCAAAAACAGCTTCCCATAATACAACCCCTTCTTTTTCCGTCTGCATACGGAAGCTGCAGAAGGAAGTATCTGTAAACATGTTGCGGTTGCGGATCAGAACACCTTTTTTATCCGGGGTAAGAAGAATGGGGGCATACAGCTGTTTTACTTCCTGCATTTTAGGAGATTCCTGACGATCTGCATACACAATACCATTGGTGCTGAAGCCGTAATCAGAAGGACGTTCATCATGATAGCCGCCGTAAACCAGATACTCTTTGCCGTCCTTACGGGTCTGCCATAATGCCTGATCAATGAAATCCCAGATAAAACCGCCCTGATACTGTTCATATTGATCTTCCAGATCGGTGTACAGCTTCATGCCGCCGCAGGAATTGCCCATGGCATGCATGTATTCACAGCTGATATAAGGCTTTTTCGGTCTGTTCTCCAGATACTCTGCAATTTCTGCCGGTTTTGCATACATGCGGCTTTCCATATCACTGATATGGTCATATTCCCGATTCCAGAAGCAGCCTTCGTAATGCACCAGACGATAAGGATCCTCGGCATGGAAGAAACGGGTCATATTCAAAATATCCTCACCTGCATAGGATTCGTTACCGCAGGACCAGATCAGAATGCTGGGGTGATTTTTGTCCCGTTCAAACATGGAACGTGCTCTGTCCACCACGTTGTCATTCCATTCCGGCAGATTGGCCGGTACGTTCCAGGAAGGCTCACAGGCACCCATCTTCTGCCAGGAACCGTGGCTTTCCAGATTGGTCTCATCCATCAGATAAATGCCGTATTCATCACAAAGTTCATACCACAGCTTCTGATTGGGGTAATGGCAGGTACGGTCTGCATTGATATTATTGCGTTTCATACACATAATATCCCAGATCATATCTTCTTTTGTCACAACACGACCTGTTCTGGCATTAAATTCATGACGATTCACACCACGGAAAATGATTCGTTTGCCATTGAGATGCATCACGCCATTTTTCATTTCAAACCGGCGGATACCGTATTTCATGGGAACGATTTCCACCAGATTGCCCTCTGCATCACAGATGGATAATTCCAGCTGATAACGATACGGATCTTCACCGCTCCACAGATGCAGATCTCCTACAGAAAACAGCACATTGCCTTCTGCCTGTGCCTCCAGCTGCGCCGGCTCGCATACCAGGCTTCCCTGGGCGTCCTTCATCTCCACCTGAAGACTGCATCCCTGCAGCTGACCGTTCATTTTTACACGCACATTCACATCTGCTGTCAGGAAATCATCTGCCACATCCGATGTAACAAATACATCCTGAATATGCGCTTTGGGCAGCGCATACAGATTTACATCACGGAAAATACCGGAGAACAGGAAGAAATCCTGATCTTCAATCCAGCTGGCACTGCTGTATTTGTAAACTTCCACACAGATACGATTGGTTCCTGCCTGTACCAGCTTTGTTATATCAAACTCAGAAGGTGTAAAACTATCTTCTGCGTATCCCACAAAAGTACCGTTTACCCACAGATACATGGCAGTGCTGACACCTTCAAAGGAAAGCACCAGACGTTTCCCTTCATAAGAAGCAGGCAGTTCGAATTCTTTTACATAGCTTCCCACAGGGTTATCTTTTCTTACCTTAGGCGGACGAAGCTCTTCAATTCCGTCCCATGCATACATGGTATTGACATAATGGTTGCAGCCATATCCCTGAATCTCCATATGACCAGGTACCTGAATCACATCCCAGTCTTCCACGTTATAGCCTTTTTCCCAGAAATTTACAATTCGTTTTTCCGGGCGTTCTGCATAAGAAAATTTCCACTGACCGTTCAGGCACAGCTGCAGAGGCATATCGCCACCCATTTCTTCTCTTTTTTCATAAAATGCATGATCCGAATGTGCCTCCAGCTGATTTACACGGAATACAGTTGGATCGGAAAGCCATTCCATTTTGCACATATTCTGTTCCTCCTATAAGGAAGCAATAAAGCGGTCAAACGCCTTACGTCCTTCTTCTGTACATTTATATACACCTGCATCTTCCAGCACGTGAACAAATACCTGACCGGTTTCTTCTTTCAGAATATCCATAACGGTCTCTTTCTGGAAAGAACCATACTTTTTGCACAGACCATCTGCCCAGTCAGCATGTTTTTCCAGAGTCTCTTCACTGCGGTAATCTTTACCTTCCACCAGATATTCAGCCAGCAGTTCCAGTTCACCTTTTAATCTTGCGGGCAAAACTGCCAGACCCATAACTTCGATCAGACCAATATTTTCTTTCTTGATATGGTGATATTCATTATGAGGATGATACAGACCCAGAGGACATTCTTCGGTGGTAATATTGTTACGCAGAGTCAGATCCAGTTCATACAAATCACCATTCATGCGGGCAATGGGAGTGATGGTATTGTGAGGCTCGCCATCGGTTTGTGCGAAAATATACGCCTCTTCATCGGTGTATGCACGCCATTTGGTCAGAATATGATCTGCCAATTCAATAATCCGGTTTTCATCCTTACCATTCAGACGAATTACAGACAGAGGCCAGTGTACGATTCCAGCCTGTACATCTTCAAAACCAGGAACGGTAAATGTTTTTTCCAGCTTCGCAGTTGCCATGGCAAATGTATAACCGCCGCCCTGGAAATGGTCATGACTTAAAATAGAACCGCCTACGATGGGCAGATCCGCATTGGAACCCAGGAAATAGTGCGGGAACAGTTTGACAAAATCAAACAGCTTGCGGAACGCTGCTTTATCAATCTTCATGGGAACATGCTCACCATTAAATACGATGGTATGTTCATTGTAGTATACATAAGGAGAATACTGCATACCCCACTGACTTTCATTAATGGTAATGGGAATAATGCGGTGATTCTGTCTTGCAGGATGATTCATACGGCCTGCATAGCCTTCATTTTCACGGCAAAGCTGGCAAAGAGGATAAGAACTCTGTTTTGCATTTTTTGCTGCTGCAATGGCTTTGGGATCCTTTTCCGGTTTGGACAGGTTAATGGTAATATCAATTTCGCCGTAAGGACTTTCGGTTTTCCACTTCATGTCTTTGGCGATTCGGTCACGGCGGATATAGTTGGTATCCTGACTGAATTTATAGAAATAGTTTGTTGCTTCCTTCGGACTCTTTTCATACAGCGCATGGAATGTATCGATCACCTGTTTCGGTCTGGGACACAGGCAGTTCATGATCCTGGTATCAAACAGATCTCTGGCAGTAATTCCGTCATCTTTCATAATGCCATTTGCATAAGCATAGTCCATCAATCCATCCAGAATCTCCGGTAATGTCATCTCTGCAGGTGTCTGTGGTGCTGTATATTCATCACATTCAAATAGTTCCAGCAGCATATTGGTCGTATAAATCGTTTCCTCTGCAGGTACCAGACCACAGTCCAGACCATAACGAACCAGCGCGTCAATTAAAGTATTTAAATTCTGCATTTTAAAATCCCCCATAATGTATGTACATCTTAATACCTGACTTTTGTGAATCCGAAAAGTAAACGTTTTCAGATTCATTCTGGTAATCGCAGGAGCTTCTTCTGCACTAATTGAATCATCGTACAAAAGAAGCTCCTGTTTTAGACCTCTTTTACAATATTTTTCTTTCTATTCTTATTCGTTATATCCGTTGGGATTCTGGGACTGCCATCTCCAGGAATCTTCACACATTTCTTCGATACCATACTGTGCTTCCCAGCCCAGTTCTGCTTTTGCCTTTGCAGGATCTGCATAGCAGCAGTCGATATCACCAGGTCTTCTGTCTACGATCTTATAGTTGATGGCATGACCGCATGCTTTTTCAAAGGCATGAACGACCTGCAGTACGCTGTAGCCGTTGCCGGTACCCAGGTTGTAGATCAGCACGCCTTCTTTATCTTCCAGCTTCTTGATGGCTTTTACATGACCAACTGCCAGATCTACTACATGGATGTAGTCGCGCACGCCGGTACCATCCGGTGTGTTGTAATCGTTGCCGAATACGCTCAGGCATTCACGTTTGCCAATGGCAACCTGTGCGATGTAGGGAAGCAGGTTGTTGGGAATACCTTTGGGATCTTCGCCGATCTTGCCGGATTTATGTGCGCCGATGGGATTGAAGTAGCGAAGCAGGATTACATTCCATTCCGGATCTGCTACATTAAAGTCTGTCAGGATCTGTTCCAGCATACCCTTGGTCTGTCCATAAGGATTGGTAATCTTACCTTTGGGGCATTCTTCGGTAATCGGAACAAATGCGGGATCACCGTAAACAGTTGCAGAAGAACTGAACACGATGTTCTTGCAGCCGTGTTTTCTCATCACATCACATAATACCAGGGTACCTGTAATATTGTTGTAATAGTATTCTAAGGGTTTTGCAACGGATTCCCCAACTGCTTTCAGGCCTGCAAAGTGAATAACAGAATCAATGGATTCCTTTGTAAAGATCATCTCCATTGCTTCCCGGTCCAGAATATCTGCTTCGTAGAAGGTTACATGCTTGCCTGTAATTTCTTCTACTCTTTCGATGGATTTTGCACTGGAATTGTACAGATTGTCCACAACTACTACTTCGTAGCCTTCGTTTAAAAGTTCCACACATGTATGGCTGCCGATATATCCTGCGCCACCTGTTACTAAAATTGCCATGATGTCCTCCATTCTGCTTCTTTGAAGCTGTATGATCCATTCTCCTTCGTGAAAGTTGTGTCCTGTCCGGCCCAGCCGGTCCGCTTTCACTTTCTGTAAATAATCTAACCGATTCCGGCTGAATTAGGAATACAGAAATGATACAATATTATGTAATTTTGTTGCATTTATTAAGAGAATGCGATATGATTGTGATATACCCGAAAAACAGGAGGTGCCCATGAGTAAAACATTTAAAAATTCCTACTATGTCCAGAATCTGGATCTAACTGCCCTTTCGGTCTACAATGTAGGCTTTCAGAAATGTGATCCTGGATTTTCCTGGGGACCTGGTGTCCGTAATCACTATCTGATTCATTATATCATAAACGGAAAAGGCACTTATACCAAAAAAGATCAGACATTTTACCTGAATGCAGGTGATTTTTTTCTGGTTTACCCGGATGTGGAGTCCATGTATCAGGCTGATCAGGAAGATCCCTGGGAATACAGCTGGGTAGGATTTGCCGGTGTAGATGCAGAACCCATCGTAAAAGCGGCTGGCTTTACCCATGAACTGCCCCTGCTGCGGCAAATTTCCAATGGTGATACCTTAAACCGGCAGATCCACCATATTTATGATGCCCGGGGCAATACCTTTTCCAGTTCCGTGGAAATGTCCGGACGTCTTTATACTGGCCTGGCCTGCCTGCTGACCAACGCTGATACCCGTACCTCAGAAACTTCTTATGACGATTATGTAAAAGCGGCCATTGACTACATGCAGTCCCATTATTCTTATCCCATCAGCATTCAGGAGGTAGCAGATTATGTAGGCGTCAGCCGTAGCCATCTCTTTCGGGCTTTTCAGCAGTGTAAGCAGCAATCGCCCAAGGAATATCTGACTTCTCTCCGGATTGAAGAGGCCTGCCGCATGCTGGATGACACCCATCTGTCCATTACGGTTATTGCCAATTCCCTTGGATTTGATAACAGCCTGTATTTTTCCAAGGTATTTCGCAAAGCCATGGGATGTTCCCCTACCGAATACGCACACCGCCATAAACATGCTTAAGTGATTGGTTGTTTATGTAATATTTGTCCATCTGCCCTTCCTTCATGCAACAAAATACCGCGTTGTAATTATAAAGATTTTCCGATATACTATTTCCGAATAAACAAAATTTGTAATTATTCTGCAGGAAATCATGCTTGTCTGCAGAATTTATTCAAGGCAGTTCACCCCTGCTAAACTGTTACATTTATTTCGGGAAAGGATTCATTTTATTATGAGTATTGGATTTGGAACAACAAAAGATGGAAAAGAAGCACTTCTGTATACCATCAGCAATCAAAATGGTATGAGCGCAGAGATCAGTAACTATGGCTGTGCCATTGTATCTCTCAAGGTTCCTGCTAAAGATGAAAAAACACTGGATGTCGTTTTGGGATATGACAATGTAAGTGGTTATGAGGACAATCCTCAATGCTTTGGCTGCTGCATCGGCCGCAATGCCAACCGTGTCGGCAAAGCATCCTTTAACCTGAATGGAAAAACCTACCATCTGGATGCCAATGAAGGACAGAATAACCTGCATTCCAGCCTGAGTGATGGCTATCATAAACGAATCTGGGATTTGATCTCCCACTCAGAAAATGCCATTACCTTCCGCATGGAAACTCCTGACGGAGATCAGGGATACCCCGGAAGCTGCAGCACAACCGTAACCTACACTCTCACCGATGAAAACGAATTCTGTATCCGCTACGATGGTGTCTGCAGTGAAGAAACACCCTGGAATGTAACCAATCATTCTTATTTCAATCTGGGCGGACATGACAGCGGCAGTATCGAAGATATCGTTCTGTGGCTGAATTCTACCTCTTACACCCCTGTTGATGCAGAATCCATCCCTACCGGCGAAATCGCATCAACAAAAGGAACACCCATGGATTTCTCCACTCCCACAGCCATTGGCGCACATATTAACGACGAATTCCAGCAGCTGAAATTTACAGGCGGCTATGACCACAACTATTGTCTGGATATTGAAGCAGGTAAACTGTCTCTGATCGCCAGAGCCTATTCACCGAAAACCGGTGTGACCATGGAAACCTATACGGACCTGCCCGGTGTTCAGTTCTATGCAGGCAACTTTATTGAAGCAAAGGAAGCCATGGGCAAAAATGGCTTTATTTACAAAAACCGCAACGGTTTCTGTCTGGAAACCCAGTATTATCCGGACAGTGTGAATCATAACAACTTCCCTTCCTGCATTAAAAAACCGGGAACAAATCTGAATACGGTCACTATTTTTAAATTCTGTTAATTCTTTGAATTTTTCGATCAATCCCCCGGTAAACAAACGGATACCTACTTTTATTCACTGCGGGGATTATTTATTTATCGTAATTATTCAGCCAAGCATGGTGTTTGACAAAAATGCAGTGTCAAGCTTACTTGTAAATAGTATTTTTAATTAAATATCATAATGCAAAACAACCACAAAAAACAGTCCCCATGCACCACTTAAATGCATGGGGACTGCTTTTTGCAAAGTATCCAGAAAAACGCGCCAGTAACACATTTTTCAGATTTATTAAAATAGCATATAAACTTATAGGCTTATCCAGATAATTTCAAAGAGTTGGCAAATCATGTTTTATTGGAACCCTTTTTTCTTTAAAATTCCAGATGAATAGAACCCTGTTTGCGGATATTCATAACATAAACATTTTCTTCGCCCATCTTGCTGCTCATGTAAGCCTTATATTCTGCAGAATGTTCCTTGGGAATAACTGCCATAATAACACCGGCAAATCCGCCGCCGTGAACTCTGCAAACACCTTTACCCAGCTTCTTTAAGTACATTTCAGTCAACGCCAGTGCTACACTGATGGACTGTTCATTGTAATTGGAGATGGTGTAGCAGTTCTGCAGCCATTTCCAGGAAGAATTACCAGATTCGGTGATAACCTGAAGGAATGTTTCATAATCCTGTTCTTTTAATGCTTTTACTGCAGTATCTACACGTTCATTTTCTGTGAAGAAATGAAGTGCACGCATAACCGCACGGTCACCTGCGTAAGCACGTACCTCTGAAAGGTTTGCCAGCAGGTCTTCCAGCGTACAGTCTGCCAGAACTTCTTTGCCAAAATATGCAGCAACTTTCTTCATTTCATTGGGAATAGAGGAATAATCTGCACTCAGATCCGCATGACCTTTTCCAGTGTTGATAATAAACAGATCACAGCCGATCTGATCAAAACTGAAGTCCATGTTTTCCACATGCATATCCGGTGTATTAAAATCGATGGAAATTACACCGCCAGATGCACATGCCATCTGATCCAGCAGACCGGAAGCCTTATCCCAGTAAGCATTTTCTGCAAACTGACCGATTCTTGCATAATCTTTTACAGTCAGACTGTTATCGTTAAACAGGTAATCTACGATACAGCAGATCAGCATTTCAAAAGATGCAGAGGAGCTGACACCTGCCGCACTGATTACATTGCTGGTAACGAATGCGTTGAAACCACCGATTTTATGGCCTGCACGCTGAAAACCTTTCAGAATACCTTTTAACAGAGCTACCGTACCAGTTTTCTGTCTGGTGGGTTCCAGTTCATTCAGATCGATCACAATATTCTGGTCATAGGTTTCACTGAAAATATGTACCTTCTGATCCTGGCTCAGACCTGCAGCTGCCACACAGTCCAGATTAATACTGCCCGCCAGAATCTTACCCAGGTTATGATCGGTGTGATTACCACTGATTTCTGTACGTCCGGGAGAAGTGAAAAATTCAAACTCGCCTTCTCCATAACGCTGTGCATAGCCTTCTGCCACATGACTGTAACGCGCCACATTAGCGGCTACATTCTCTGCACCATACATTGCCTTAAATAACTCTGCTGCTTTTTCTTCTTTTACTGCTGCTAAAGCCTGCTCCAGTTTCATAATCATATTCCTCCTGATTGATTCTCCAATGTACTCTTTTACAGATTTCGAAACACAACCTAATTCCGCTTGCATTCCTTTCTGGTTGTATTATAATGGATTTATATTTCATTCTGCAACCACTATATTTGCGCATATTTGCACAATATTGAGATTTTCAAATTTATTCTGCTCACCGTTTAAACCACCTGGCAGTTTACAATATCTGCAAAACGATCTTTTTATGGAGGAAACATTATCATGCAGATTCATATCGATCAACAACATAAAGAAATGAAATCCCACGGAGATTACCGCTATCCGGTCTGCATCAGCTATGAACGTATCGGTGCTTACGAATCAGGCTCTTTTCAATGGCACTGGCACCCGGAAATTGAGCTGACCTTCATCCTGAGTGGTGAAATGATCTATCAGATCAATCAGGATATCTATCATGTAAAAGCCGGTCAGGCACTTTTTGGAAACTGCAACACGCTCCATACAGGAAAAATGCTGCAGCATGGTAAACAGGCTCAGGACTGCGAATATCTTTCCATTACTTTCCATCCCCGCATTCTCTATGGAAATGAAACCAGCCTCTTAAAAAGTAAATATACAGACTGCATCTGCAGCGGCAACACACTGCCTTCGCTTCATCTGGATCATTCGCAGGAATGGCACAAACAGGCAATTGATCATTTGCAGCAAATTCATCAGATCGAGCAGGAAAAATCCCCCACATCGGAGCTGCGCACACAGATCGAGCTGTCCCAATTCTGGCTGCTTCTTTACACCTGGTTTCAGGACAGCACAAAAAATCTGCAGCCGTACAGCTTGAAAAATCAGGAACGACTGCAGAATATTCTAATCTACATTCAAGAGCATTACTCTGATAAAATCACCCTGGAAGATATTGCGGATTCCGTCAATATCTGCCGCAGTGAATGCTGCCGTTTCTTCAAATCTCAAATCGGAGAAACGCTCTTTCATTATTTGCTAAATTATCGGGTTCACCAAAGTCTTCCCCTGCTGACCGAAACCAGCCTGTCCATTACAGAAATTGCAGAACAGACCGGTTTTTCTTCTCCTGCTTATTTTTCCAGGATTTTCCATAAATGCATGGGAACCTCACCTGCTGCCTACCGGAAAAAGCAAATTGATAAAATTTAATCTTCCTCTTCTACAATTTCTTCAATATCATGAACAGGCTCTTCCAGCCCTTCGATCTCCAGATGATTTTTCTGTGCATAATCCCACAAAGCAGCGTGGATTGCCTGTTCAGCCAGAAGAGAACAATGTACTTTCACCGGAGGAAGTCCATCCAGCGCTTCCATGACAGCTTTATTCGTTACCAGAAGTGCATCCTGCACCGTCTTACCTTTTACCAGCTCTGTTGCCATGCTGCTGGTGGCAATGGCCGCACCACAGCCAAATGTTTTAAATTTCACATCCTGAATGACCTGATTTTCATCCACATCCAGATACATTCTCATAATATCACCGCATTTTGCATTTCCTACCGTACCAACTCCGCTGGGATTCTCAATTTCCCCCACATTGCGGGGATTTGAAAAATGATCCATTACTTTTTCACTATACATAATTTTTCCTCTCTTCATCACGAATTTTGTATTTTTGTAACTATTCAAGGCAATTCAGTCCCTGCTGAACTGTTACATTATTTCTATATTTCTATAATTACGATCTTTACATGTTATTTCTATATTATGATCTTCCCTTATTTTCCACCAATAAAGTCTTCATATAAGGGAGACATCTTCCGCAGTCTCTCAATAATCCCTTTCAAATGATCGATTGTTTCATCCATTTCTTCTTTTGTCGTGCGATCTGAAATGGTCATTCTAAGAGAACCGTGAGCGATTTCATGCGGCAGTCCAATGGCTAATAATACATGAGATGGATCTAAAGAACCAGATGTACATGCTGAACCACTGATGCACAGATACCATTGGCATCCAGCATGATCAAAAGTGATTCCCCTTCTACAAACCGGAAACAGAAATTTATATTATTGGGAAGTCTGTCCACCCGATCTCCGTTCAAACGGCAATAAGGAATTTCTTTTTCAATTCTGGCAATGGTATAATCCCGCAGCTGCTTTTCATATTCCATCCGCTCCTGCAGACCATTTGCAGCCAGCTCCGCTGCTTTTCCCATACCAACAATACCGGTTACATGATGTGTTCCTGCACGTTTCTTTCGCTCCTGCGCACCACCATGTATAAAAGAACTGATTTTTACACCTTTTCTTACATAAAGGATACCAATTCCTTTTGGTCCATGAATTTTGTGTCCACTGGCACTAAGAAGATCAATATTCATCTGTTCTACGTCAATGGGAATATGTCCAAAGGCCTGTACTGCATCTGTATGGAACAATACCTTATGTTCTTTTGCAATTCTTCCAATCTCCTCCAATGGCTGAATCGTACCAATTTCATTATTGGCTGCCATAATAGAGATTAAAATCGTATCCGGCCGAATGGCCGCTTTCAGATCTTCCAATGAAATCTTTCCGTTCTCATCCACATCCAGATAAGTTACTTCATATCCCTGTTTTTCCAGCCATTCAGCAGTATGAAGAATGGCATGGTGCTCAATTTTGGTGGTAATAATATGTTTTCCCTTTTTCACATACTGCTCTGCCACAGATTTTAACGCCCAGTTATCAGATTCACTGCCTCCTCCTGTAAAATAAATCTCTCGGGGCTGCGCATGAATTAAATCTGCAATCTGCGTTCTTGCTTCTTCCACAGCCTTAGCTGCTTTTCCAGCAAAGCTGTAGATACTAGATGGATTCGCATAAAACTGGCAAAAATAGGGCTTCATGGCTTCAAAAACATCTTCATCAACCATTGTTGTTGCTGCATTATCTAAATAAATTAATTTTTTTGTACCTTCCATAAGACACCTCTTTATATCTTTTTTCATATATGTTTACTAGGAATTTGTCTTTAATTTTTCCTGCCCATCAAAATCTGATGAGCAGGAACTTTAAGGAAATCTCTTCCTTATTTCTGATATTAGAATATCATTTATTCCATACTTTGTCAATAGGTTTTATATGTATTTATTATTGCACTTTTTGCAATCATTATTCCTGCTTTATTCATTCTCCTCTGCTTTTTTATTTTCCAGATTCTGCAGATCAGCTATGGTAATGTTATCAATTACATTATTAATTGCCTGATACATCTTGTCCCACACAACAACTGTGGCACACTGATGCTGTCTTTCACATCCAGGATGTGAAGCAGATACACAGCTGACCGGAGCCAAATCTCCTTCTGTTAATCGCAAAATCATGCCAACTGTATAGTCCGCCGGTTTCCGGCTCAACATATATCCCCCCTGGGGACCGCGAATACTTCTAACCATACCGGATTTATTTAATATGGCAATGATCTGCTCCAGATATTTCAATGAAATCTGCTGTCGTTCTGCAACGTCTTTCAATTTAATCGCTTCTCCTGCAGGCTGTCCTGCCAAATCCAGCATGACACGCAATGCATACCTTCCTTTTGTAGAAATCATATTGTCAATCCGTCCCTTCTATTGGTTCTTCTGAGACAAGAATAACATTTTTATCCTAGTAAGTCAATAGGATTTATTATTTCAACTCATCCAGTTTTTTCTTCATCTGCTTTAAATACCGTTCTTTTAAACGGTTCTTTTCTTCTAATTTTTTCACTTTGTCCTGCAAAAACTGAATATAATCCATGGCCAGCTCCGCTCCAGAAGCATCTTCATAATTCCCTTCTGCCCGAACCTGTGCCAGCCAGCTCATTAATGATTTTTCACGAATTTCATTAAATGTATTATCTTCAGGAATTCGAAACATTTTTAACCCCTCCATGCTTTTTATTGGCTACTGTTTTATCCGTCAAATAAAAAAAGATGCCCAGAGCCGGAATCGAACCAGCGACACGAGGATTTTCAGTCCTCTGCTCTACCAACTGAGCTATCTGGGCATATAATATAAATTATTCAATTAAAAAAATGGGGGAAGGTGGATTCGAACCACCGAAAGCATAGCTAGCAGATTTACAGTCTGTCCCCTTTGGCCACTCGGGAATTCCCCCCTAACAAAAACTTTATTAAATTTATAACTTTGAAGTTTGTACCTTCAAAACTGCACATTGTCTTTCTTCTATCTAAACGTTCTTAACATTTCTGTCAAGACCTTTTTTTAACTTTTTGAGATTTCTCAAACCAGACCTTCCATCAAGCTTTGGTCAAGCTGATGACCGATTAGTAGCAGTCAGCTCCACACGTTACCGTGCTTCCACCCCTGCCCTATCTACCTCGTCGTCTTCAAGGGGTCTTGGATAT
>JBGVFN010000197.1:0-39967 GCA_045121095.1 Lachnospiraceae bacterium
TATTTGGATTTTTATAAAAAACGTAAATGGCGGAATTACAGAGCTACATTGCTAAGGAGACCTTTGGTCAAACGTCGGCACTTAACGAGCGGCTTTCTGTGAAGAAAGACGAGAGTTTAGTGTCCGCTACGTTTGGGCAGAGCGAGAGCGTGTCTCCGTGTAATATAGCTCTGTAATGGAGCCTTCACTACCTTATAAAATTACACAATCAATGTTCGCTGTAGTACTAGATCTTTTCCTTGCGATGCTTTGCCTTACAGATCAGCTGAGTCATACTTCCCATGGGACAATAAATACACCAGGAACGGGGTTTAAACAGCATCATGGTAATCAGCCCCAGTGTAGTCGATGTAAGCATAACACTGTAAAATCCAAATGAAAACTGTGCGACCCAGGGAGTGATTGCACCGTGATAAGCCCAGTGCCAGGGGAGTTTGAAGGTCCATAACAAGGTTACCGCCTGCTTTAAGTCCTGACTTCCATCAAATACAAGCCATGTATTCCACAGCATCTGGAAAAACATAATAAAGAAGAAAATCAGAA
This sequence comes from Lachnospiraceae bacterium, assembly GCA_045121095.1. Taxonomy (GTDB): domain Bacteria; phylum Bacillota; class Clostridia; order Lachnospirales; family Lachnospiraceae; genus TWA4. The sequence goes on from JBGVFN010000197.1 coordinate 544, forward strand.
ATCCATAACGAAACCACTTACTTTTCAAAAACTTTGGCGGATTTTTCTTTCTGGATAACCCGAAGCGGCCCCCAATCAGAGCAAACAGCTGACCGCGTCCACAATACCGGTTACAATATGCTTTACTGCCTCCAAATATGGCAATCAGCAGCGGAGTAATAAAGCAGATCAGTCCCAGCCAGGCAAATAAAATATTGAAAAATCCCAGAATCAGGTAAGTGAGGGACGCAATCCATAAATAATCATACCAATGCTTTTTCATCCCATCACCTCCGCGCTTGTTCCAATGATCTCCATGATTGTAATAATTCCTCCTGGACATTCCTTTTCACATTTACCGCATCCAACACATTTTTCCACATCAATCACGGCAAAAATACCTTTTTCCACGTGAATCGCTGATTTGGGACAGACTTTTACACAACATCCACAGGCAACGCAGTCTTTCTTTTCCACCACTGCCCTTTTTCTTCTTTTTTTCTTTTCCTTCTCCGTCTTCATTAAAATCACCTCTGTCTTTTGTTATCATTACTATAACAGAAAATGCATTTCTTTTCTGTGACAAAATCACCTTGTGAAGCCTCATTTTTAAAAAACTTTTTTGTTATGATGTATTAAAAAACAGTGAAACAACCTTTTGGCAGATTGTTTCACTGTTTTTTACTTTACATCACATCATTTTTTTCAGTGCACCTAGAGCGTGTTTGAAAAATCATTCACGCAGTCTGCATGCACATCCTGCATAAAGCTTTTTTCAAACACGCTCTACAGCAGTTCAACTCCTGAAAATCTGCATGCTTTCAGTGTTTCTGCATCCCATACAGAAGCCTGTACTTCACCGATGTGGGCTTTGCCTAACAGCAGCATACACAGACGGGACTGTCCGATACCGCCGCCGATGGTGTAAGGGAGCTTGCCAGCTAATAACATCTGATGGAAAGGAAGCTCTCTGCGGTCATCGCATCCGGCTTTGGTCAGCTGTTCATCCAGTGACTGTGCATCCACACGGATACCCATGGAAGAAATTTCCAGTGCGCATTCCAGAACGTCATCCCAGAACAGAAGATCACCATTCAGCTGCCAATCATCATAGTCCGGTGCTCTGCCATCGTGGCGTTCTCCATTGGGCATAATATCACCAATCTGCATAATGAAAACGGTTTTATGTTCTTTTGTGAAGATATTCTCTCTTTCCTTGGGTGTCTTGTCCGGATAAAGCGCCGCCAGTTCAGAAGAAGTGATAAAAGTTACTTCTCTGCACAGCTCTGTATGTAAATTTTCAAAATGATAACGAACTTCATCCAATGTATTACAGATTACATTTACAATACGATTTACCGTATCCTTCAGATATTCCAGATTACGGTCATCTTTACGGATTACTTTTTCCCAATCCCACTGGTCCACATAAATAGAATGCAGATTATCCAGTTCTTCATCTCTGCGGATCGCATTCATATCGGTTACAAGACCTCTTCCTACAGGAAACTCATAACGATGTAATGCCATACGTTTCCATTTTGCCAGAGAGTGGACAACCTGTGCCTCTGCCTGAACTGCAGGAATATCAAATGAAACAGGTCTTTCCACACCGTTCAAATCATCATTGAGACCTGTCTTGGGATCTACGAATAAGGGGGCTGTTACTCGTTTCAGGTGCAGCGCCATCCCCAGTTTTTTCTCAAAAATACTTTTGATGGTACCAATTGCTTCCTGTGTCTCATAAAGACTGAGCATGGAAAAATAAGTGTTGGGTATTACTGTTTTGCTCATACTATCTCCTCCTGGTAATTAACCACGTTATAACAGTCCAGCAAGTGTATCGCTGTGCTCTGCTAAACCGATACTGTAGATTATAAAAAACAATCCCGGATTCGTCAACGTTTATCCGGGATTATTCTTATATAAAATGTAGTGACAATTACTCTCCCAATAATACCTTGATTGCTGCCTGCAGCTGTTCATCTTCTTCTGTAGCTGTATCGTCTTCTACAACCACATCGGGAGTAATGCCGGTTCCATGAATGTCATCTCCATCAGGTGTATAATAATGAGCTGTAGTAATCTTCATGGCTGTACCGTCTGTAAAAGGAATGATATGCTGAACAATACCTTTACCAAAGGACTGGGTTCCTACCAAAGTACCTGCATCGTAATCCCGTATACAGCCTGAAAGTACTTCGGAAGCACTGGCAGAATCACCATTGATCAGAACCACCAACGGCAGCCCCAGAGCGCCTTCTTCCTCTGCTTCATATTTCTCTGCATTGCCATCTTTATCTTCAATAGAAACCACCACACCGGTATCAATAAATACATCCGCCAGATCAACAGCCACATCCAACAATCCACCCGGATTATTTCGCAGATCCAGAATCAGAGATTTCATACCCTGGGATTTTAAATCTTCAATGGCGTTCATGAACTGCTCCGTGGAAACAGAGTCAAATTCGGTCAGTTCCACATAACCGATCTTATTCTGCTCATCTTCCATATGATAATATACGGTATCCACATCTACCTGACGGCGTTCCACATCAAAAGTCAGTTCCCTGGATTCACTTTCCCGGTACACAACAACCTCCGCAGTAGTTCCTTCTGCACCCTTAATAGCAGATACGACTTCATTCAGGTCAACACCAGTCACCTCATCACCTTCCACTTTCATGATGATGTCCCCATCTTTCATGCCCACTTCTTCTGCCGGACTTCCTGAAAAGACACGGATGACACGCACACGACCACTTTCCACTTCCTGAGAGATCATGATTCCAATTCCATAGTACGTTCCCTGGCTGGATTCCATCATGTCTGTATACTCTTCTGCTGTATAATAACAGCTGTAAGGATCACCAAGTCCCTCCACATATCCTGCATAAATATTCTCACGCAGTTCTTCCTCATCATAATCGAATAAAAAGGAAGAATCGATTACCTGCTGAATCATGCTCAGTTTACTTCCCATTGTTGCCAGATCCGCATAATCTCCCGATAAAACAGCAATCTGATAGCCTGTGGACTTCAGCATATAAACACCGATACCTGCCAGTGCTGCCAGCGGAATCAGTACAATCAGCATACCGATCAAGATCCCTTTTCCAGTACTTCGCCTCTTCTGCTTCTTTCCATACCTCTTCCCGAAGTCCGTCTGAGAATTCCGTTCACTGCTTTCCAAACTGCTGTCACGATACGAATTCAACTGTTCCCAGTCGTTTTTTCTATCCAGATCCCAGTCATCTTTTCTGTCCATATCTCAGTCTCCCCTTTCCAAAGTTCTACCTGTCAGATAGATGCAGCAATTCCAATTAAACATCCATCAGCAGATAACAGAAACTCTTATAGCTTTTTTCCAACAGCTCCTCTGATACAGAACTGCAATTTCAATGTCACAAGTGTATCACAAATCTCTTTTGTTTTTAAGAACTTATGTTCGGTTCACAAAATTTTCATAACTATTCAGCCAAGCATGATTTTTTGTTCAAAATACCGTGTCAAGCTTGCTTGTAAACGGTATTTGGGGCATAAAATCGTATTTGGCGTTTAGCCAAATGAATAATTTTCGTAGAAAATTATGAATGCTTGCTGAATTTATTCAAGACAGTTCAGCAAGGCTGAACTGTTACGAATTTTCATCATCTGGACATATTTCAAAGTAAAAAACTGCCAGAACATTGCGCCCTGGCAGTAATCATCTTCTATTTTGTAATGGTTCAGCCACAGCCAAACTATTACCATATTCTTTGTTAGTTGCTTTTTAATTATTCAGGGATTCCATATAGTTCATGTATTTTACAACCATAAGAGCAATCTTGAAGGTGATGGCATCTTCGAATACTCTCAGATCCAGACCGGTACTCTTCTGCAGTTTATCCAGACGATAAACCAGTGTATTACGATGAATGTACAGCTGACGGGATGTTTCAGATACATTCAGGTTGTTTTCAAAGAACTTGTTAATGGTGGTAAGTGTTTCTTCGTCCAGGTCATCAGGTGATTTGCCATCAAAGATTTCTTTAATGAACATACGGCACAGAGACATGGGCAGCTGATAAATCAGACGGCCAATACCCAGATTATTGTATGCAACCACATTCTTGTCGCTGTAGAAGATCTTGCCTACATCCAGAGCCATCTTTGCTTCTTTGTAAGAACGGGAAACTTCTTTGATTTCATGAACAATGGTACCGTAAGCAATGTGAACTTTGGACATAGCTTCTGTATTGAGCATATCCAGAATCACTTTTGCGGTTTTTTCCATATCTTCATAGCTTTCTGTAGGCTTCAGTTCTTTCACCAGAATAATATTCTTTTCATCCACTGCTGTGATGAAATCTTTATTTCTTGCAGCGAACAGACTCTTAACAGTCTCCAGAGCATTGGTATCGTTCTCGTTGCGTGTTTCAATAACAAATACCACACGTCTTACGCTGATATCAATATGAAGCTTTTTCGCACGATTGTAAATGTCTACCAACAGCAGGTTATCCAGCAGCAGATTCTTGATAAAGTTATCTTTATCAAATCTTTCCTTATAAGCAACCAGCAGATTCTGAATCTGGAATACCACTACTTTACCTACCATGTACACATCATCGCCAGCGCCTCTTGCAAGTAATACATACTCAAGCTGATTTTCATCAAATACTTTAAAAAACTGATATCCCTGAAGAACCTGGCTGTCGGCAGGAGATTCTACGAAATTGACAATTGCCTGTTCGTAGTCTTCTGCATCCTGAAAAGTAGAAGCAAGAATCTTGCCTTCTGTATCCGATACACAGAGGTCCACTCTGGTAATCGCCTTCAGTCCTTCAATTGTAGTCAGAAGAATCTGGTTTGAAATCATAAATTTACATCTCCTTTTTATTATTCTGATGTGTTTTCTTCTTTTTCAAGTATCAATCACTTTCTGTAACGATTCAGCAGAGCATGGTTTTTGATAAAAATACAGTGTCAAACTTGCTTGTAAGCAGTATTTTAATCAAAAATCATGAATGTCTGTCAAACAGTTACTTTCTTTCTAATTGGAATCAAAAAATTCATCACTTTATATGATACTCTAAAACCCGAAAAAAAAAAAGAGGAAATATGAAATTTTTCCATATTTCCTCCCTTACAGCATCTAACTGTATCTCTTGAAATTCAAGTATACGTTACCAGTATCACAATGTCTACTGTCCAAATGAGTTTCGCGGAAATTAGAAGATTGTCAGTTCTGTTTCGTTATCGAATACGTGGATCTTCTTGATATCCAGAGCGAATTTAACCTGGCTGCCAGTTCTTGCAGTTGTATCAGGTTTTACTCTTGCAGTTACGTTGGTGTCATCGATATCGAAGTACAGATATACTTCAGCACCTAACATTTCGTATACACGGATGGTAGCGTCGATAACCATATCAGGGTTTGCAGCAATGAATTCAGGTTCATCATGTACGTCTTCAGGACGGATACCGAAGGAAACTTCCTTACCAACGTAGTTAGCAAGCAGAGCAGATTTTTCTTTGTCCAGTTTGATGGTACCGCCACCAAATGTCAGAGTAGCCTGATTGCCGTCTTTGCCGCATTTTGCATTCAGGATGTTCATCTGAGGTGAACCCATGAATCCAGCAACGAACTTGTTGTAAGGGTGATCGTACAGTTCCTGAGGAGAATCGATCTGCTGTACAACGCCGTCTTTCATAACTACGATTCTGGTACCCAGTGTCATAGCTTCTGTCTGGTCATGTGTTACGTAGATGATAGTTGTTCCCAGCTGTTTGTGCAGTTTGGAAATTTCGATACGCATCTGTACACGAAGTTTTGCATCCAGGTTTGACAGAGGTTCGTCCATCAGGAATACCTTAGGGCTACGAACGATAGCACGTCCCATAGCTACACGCTGTCTCTGACCACCGGACAGAGCTTTGGGTTTACGATCCAGTAACTGTTCGATACCAAGAATCTTAGCTGCATGCTTAACTGCTTTATCAATTTCATCTTTCGGAACTTTTCTTAATTTCAGACCGAAAGCCATGTTATCATAAACTGACATATGAGGATACAGAGCGTAGTTCTGGAATACCATTGCGATATCTCTATCTTTAGGTTCTACGTCGTTGCAAAGCTTATCGCCAATCCACAGTTCACCTTCTGAAATTTCTTCCAGACCAGCAACCATACGCAGTGTAGTAGATTTACCACAACCTGAAGGACCTACGAAGATGATGAATTCCTTATCTTCGATTTCCATATTGAAATCTTTTACTGCTTCAAAGCCATTGGGATATCTTTTCCAAATATGTTTTAATTTTAAACCAGCCATTTTAATACTCCTCCGCTAAAACTTTTCCTAACTGCCGCTCGCAGTTGGCTTATCTTTTCGATAGCATTATCCTACATGAAATTCCGGTTTTTTACCATGTTGCAATTCAACAAAAAAACATTCTCAAGTTAGTAGATTTTATGACAATCCCCTTCAATCATGTAAAAACTTACATAAACTTACCAAATCCATTTCCTTTTCATTGTCTTATCTGCCCATGATTTTGGTTTTCTAAAAACATTTTCTCAGATATGTCGAAAATCCTTTTGAATTTCTGGTAAAATTTTAGAAACGGGCAGACTCCGTTAAGAAATCTGCCCGTTTTTCAATATTTTTTACGAATTGTTTCTTGGTTTTTGTATATATTGTAACAGTGTAACTATTCAGGGTAGGTCGAAGCACTTGCTGCTGAGACCGTAATAACATGATTCAGGAGTGCAAAAATCTCATTGCGAAGCAATTCTTAATGGATTTTTGCATCGTAATTATGAAAGTACTGAATAATTACGTAACAGCTAGACCTTTACTGCATCTTGATATCGATTCCATCGTCTTTAATCTGAATCTTTCCGGCTTTCAGCAAACGGCCCACTGCCCGCTTAAATGCATTTTTACTCAGACCAAATTCCCGCTCGATTACCATGGGCGCTGCTTTATCTGTAAAAGGCAGATGACCGCCTCTTTCTTTGATTCTTGCATACACTGCATCCGCATCCAGATCCATCTGACGGTATGCTTTTTCACGAATGCTCAGATTCAGTCTTCCGTCTTCACGAACTTTTGTTACACGTGCTTCTACCACATCACCCACACGATGTTCACCAAACAGCTCACGCAGAGGAATCAGACCGTGATAGCGCATGTCCACGGCCACCAGCGCACCCAATGTCTCACTAAGCTGATAAATAACGCCTTTTACCTGATCTCCGGTTTTATAGGGAGTAGGTGCGATCATCAGGTCATAAACCTTCATGGAAGCGCAGAGACGTTCACTTTTATCCACATACAGCTTTACAACGCAGTAATCATTCTTTTTGATTTTGCTGGTCTGCTCTTTAAAAGGAAGAAACAGATCCTTTTCCAGTCCCCAGTCCAGAAATGCACCAATTTTGCTGGTAGATACTACCTTCAGACGGGCTATTCCCCCCAGCTCCATAGCCGGTTTGTTTACAGTGGCAATGAGACGGTCGCTGGAATCCCGGTAAATAAATACCTGGATCTTATCTCCCTGGGCAGCTCCCTGAGGAAGCTGTTTACCAGGCAGCAGCACCACATTTTTACTGTCACCGGGTTCTCCTAAGAAACCTCCATGCTCATTGATTCTATGGATAACCAATTCCTGAGTTTTTCCTAATTCTATCATTTTAAATGCCTCTCTCTACTTCTATACTTCTTGTCATACTCAGAACAGCTATTCTGCATCTTTGCAGCATTCACAGACGCAGTATTCTTCGCCGTTTTCATCCTGCAGAGAAACCTGTATACGATTTTTCATAAAATATACAACAGGGTACAGTACATTTCCCAAAAAAGCTGCTTTTTTATAAGAAATATGCACACTATGAACGGGAAAATCCTCTGGCAGATAGGCGGAAGCGATTTCTGCATACCGTCCGTTATTCATATGGTGATTGGTATCCAGATGATATCTGCACACAGTCACAGGGGCCTGTTTTTCTACCCTTGCATCCACATCAGGGGCAGGTACTTTCCTGCTTTTATCCTTCATGGGAAGCTCCGGTTCCATTCCATATGCTTCAATATCTTCCACTGCAACTTTTACAGGATGTCCTGTTTCCAGACTGATCAAAGTCCAGATGGAATATACCTTTACCAGATAATTGCCTTCCGAATCCTTGATAAAGAAATTACGGAAACCAAAAAATCCGCGAAAACCAATGGCAAATGTACCGATTTCAATTTCTTCTCCCAGCACCGGCAAATGCTCAATTTCCAGCTTCCATGAGGACATTACCCAGGCTTTTTTATTTTCTTTCAAAGCTTCCACACCTTTTCCCAGTCCTTCTGACTGAAAGGTAGAGCAATCCTGCAGATAATTGATTACACCCGTCAGTGACAAATGACCGGTCTGGTCACATTCACTGTAGCGGACTCTGCTTTTAAATGTGTAATACATGTCGTTCCGTCTCCTGTTCTTTTTACAAATTCAGCACTTTCGTTGCTCATAAACTCAGTACTTAAATCATAACTTTTGGTCTTTTTTCGTATACTGCCGCATTTATTTTCAGATAAATGCAGCAATACACTCGTTACAGTACTTCCCCATAAACGCGAAGTACATTCTTATATGTAATTTTATCCACTTCTTCCCAGGTAAATCCGCTTTGATGGAGATGATCCGGCAGATCTTTCAGATAAGCGGCGGTGGGCAGTTCACAATCTCCGTCAAATCCGTCATAGTCGGTTCCCAGAGCTACACATTCAATACCGCCCATGTCAGCCATACGGTGAGCATGCTTTAGTAAATCCTCCAGTCGGCAGTCTTCCTGTCCGGAGGTTACCATGGGATTTACAAATGCGCCATACAGGTTCAGGCCGGATACGCCGCCTTTTTCTCCCAGCGCACGCAGCATTTTATCTGTCAGATTGCGGGGATGAGGACAGATTTCCCGGCTGTTGGAGTGGCTGGCTACAAAAGGAACCTTTAATTTGGAGACCACATCCCAGAAACCGGCATCGGAAAGGTGAGATACATCCACGATCATGCCCATTTCTTCCATAGCCTCGATCATCTCAAATCCGCGGGGCTTTAATCCTTCCGTTTCATTGGCAAATGGCTTTCTCTGACCATTTTTATCGACGATACAGTTGGGAAAACCGATCTCATTTTCAAAATTCCAGGTCAGGGTCATCATGCGGACACCTTTCTCATAAAATTCCTGCAAAATGTCCGTTTCTCCCCGGCAGACTGCACCTTCTTCAATGGTAAGCAGCGCGGACAGCAGACCTTCTTTCTGGTTCTGTTCGATTTCTTCCACGGTTGTTACCTGACGGATTTCGCCGGATGCCAGTTCCATCTGCTTTTTAAAACAATCATACAGAGCCAGACATTTTTCATAAGGGTCTGTATGATCGCCATTATATACAAACATGGCAAAGTTCTGCAGCAGATAATTGCCCTGGCGAAGCTTATGAATATCAATCGCCAGCTGATTTTCCAGCAGCTGACCGCCTTCGTCGTATAGCTTGTGAATGGTATCACAGTGCATATCAACTAACATATTTTTTTAACTCCTTCTATTCTGCGTCCCCCGTCGTTTCTGCCAATGCAGTCATGGGAATAAAACGGCGGGTGTCTGTTGTTTTTTCCGAATGAAGTGCCCGCTCCTCTGCTTCTTTTACGAAATAGTCCTGTGCACAGAAGGGTGTCTTTCCCCGGCGGTCCATTTTCTCATACGTGCCATCCGGCTGCAGGAAACGAGCTTTCAGATTATCCTGCAAAGTAACCCGCAGAATTTCCTTTACTTCTTCTTTCAGAGCAGGATCTTCCACAGGGAACATAATCTCCACGCGGCGGTCCAGATTTCTGGGCATCCAGTCGGCGCTGGCCATATACAGCTCTTCCTGACCATTATTGTGGAAGTAATAGATACGGCTGTGCTCCAGGAATGTGCCTACAATGGAGCGCACAGTAATATTTTCGCTGACACCGGGAATTCCGGTTTTCAGACAGCAGATGCCACGAACAACCAGGTCAATCTTTACACCGGCTGCTGAGGCTTCATAAAGGGCTTTGATGATCACCGGATCACTGAGAGAATTCATTTTGGCAATAATGCGTGCTTCCTTGCCCTGAAGAGCCATATCCCGCTCTCTTCCAATGAGATACAGGAATTTATCCTTCAGCCACAGAGGTGCCACAGCCAGAGCATTCCATCCCAGCGGTTCGGAATAACCGGACAGCATGTTAAATACTGCAGTGGCGTCTTCACCAATTTTTTCACGGCAGGTCATCAGACCCGTGTCCGTGTATAATTTAGCGGTAGAATCGTTATAATTGCCTGTTCCCAAATGAACATACCGGCGGATGCCATCTTCTTCCATACGAACAACCAATGTGATCTTACAATGGGTTTTCAGACCCAGCAGACCATAAATAACGTGACAGCCGGCCCTCTCCAGCTTTTTCGCCCAGTGAATATTATTTTCTTCATCAAAACGGGCTTTCAGTTCTACCAGAACCGTTACCTGCTTTCCATTTTCTGCAGCCTTTGCCAGAGCGGCAATAATGGGTGAATTACCGCTGACACGGTACAGAGTCTGTTTAATGGCCAGAACCGTCGGATCTTTTGCCGCCTGACGGACAAAATCCACCACATTGTCAAAGGTCTGGTAAGGATGATGCATGAGAATGTCGCCTTTTCGAATATTTGTAAAAATATCATCCTCATTCTGAAACCGGGGAATGGGCTGGGGAACGTGTTTCGGATCCTTCAGGTGTTCAAATTCTGCCCCTGCTGCACCGGAAATTTTTGACATAAAAGTAATATCCAGCGGTCCATTGATTTTATAAACTTCTTCATCCCGCACATGGAATTCTTTTTTCAGGTATTTTAGCAGCCGTTTATCCATGTTGGCTTCCACTTCCAGACGGATGACCTCGCCCCATGCACGTTTTTTCAGCTGCTTTTCAATGGTCTGCAGCAAGTCGACTGCTTCTTCTTCATCGATTGCCAGATCAGAATTACGCATAACACGATAAGGATGAGCACATACCACATCGTAATTCAGGAATAATTTACCAATATTCCGCTCAATGATTTCCTCCAGAAGAATCAGCTTGCATCCATCGCCGGGAAGACGGAATACTCTGGGAAGTACAGAGGGAACCTGAACGGTAACAAATTCCACATCCTGCGCGTGATGCAGAAGGCTTCCTTTTCCGTAAGACTTATCTCCCTTTTTCTCATCTTTTTTATCTTCTTTTTTGTCTTCCTTCTTTTCCTTTTTATACTGCAGTAAAGCTGCAATATTTAAGGATTTATTCCGTACCAGCGGAAACGGACGGGATGGATCCACTGCCATAGGTGTCAGAACCGGATATACGGATTCCATAAAATACTGGTCTACCACCTTCTGCTGCACATCATTCAGCTGCTCATGAGCAGTGATCACCTTAATTCCCGCCTTTTTTAAAGCAGGCAAAAGGGAACGATTATAGACCTGATACTGCTGCTCCATAAAGCTGTGAACCTCCGGAACCAGCGCTTCCAGCTGTTCTTTGGCATTCATACCCGCAATATCCCGTTTTTCATACCCAGCGCTGATCTGATCCTTTAAAGAAGCCACACGCACCATAATAAACTCATCCAGGTTGGAGGCAGTAATTCCCAGGAATTTACAGCGTTCCAGAAGCGGAATGTTCTTATCACGCGCTTCGCTCAGCACCCGTTCATTAAATGCCAGCCAGCTCAGTTCCCGATTTCTATAATATTCATATTTGGTAAAATCTTTTTTATTCTCATTTTTTATCTCAGCCATGAATCGTCCTCCTGTTAAATGCGTGTTCCCCGTTTCCGTCTGAGAACAGGGCGGATACCATATACTTCTTCAAAGAAATCAGCAGATGATGACAGCAGGTTCTGCTCCAGCGTAATATCCGTTACTGCATCTGTGGTCAGAATCAGCTCATCCTCCCGAATGGTACAGCGCACCATGTCAATTTTCTGTCTGTGGCTGCGGTCCAGTACACCGGCTACCTTCAAAATAGCAACCAGTTTCGCGATTACATTACGCTTTTCATGCACTTCCTCTTTCAGCACTTCATAATCGAAATCCTGCGGATAATATTTCACAATATTGGCGATCATCTTCTGCTCCATCTTGGACAGACCGATAATTTCTGTGGATTTAATGATATAATATGCACAGTCTGCAGGATCTGTCATACTGACAAATTTACCGCAGTCATGAAGAATGGCTGAAATCTGAAGCAGAAGGCGCTCACGCTTTCCAAGGCCGTGATAGCGCTTCATACTGTCAAAGATGGCCAGCGCCAGTTTTTCCAGACTCTGTGCATGCTTCTGATTGGATTTATAGCGTTTGGCAATATTTCTTGCAGAATATAAAATATCCTCTGTGAAATCATGATTAAATGAAATCAGCTTTTTCTTCAGCGCAAATTCTGCCACAATACCATCTGCCAGTGTTACACCGGGAATCCACATGAACTCCGCACCGGTAATGTCCAGAATTTTCTTGTAGATCATCACACTGGAAAGCATGAGGTGGGCATATTCGATGGAAATATCCATGGAACGGCTCAGCTCATAAGGTGTCAGGCCAATTACTTTATCGTAAATTTCTTTAAATTCTTCTGCTGTCAGACGGTCTTTTTTGGTGCCGTTGGCCTGCTTGCCTAAAAACGGTGCACACATCCCCGTCAGAATCAGATTGGGAATCTTGCGGTCTTTCAGATATAAACGTTTGAAAGTCTGAAGATCCGCATCAATCAGCTCTTCAATGAGATTTTTCATATCCTGCAGATCAGCCCCTACAGAGGCCAGTGTATCCTGTACCCGCAAAGAACCCATTTTCAGATACTGTGTAGTCACCAGAGCATCCTTATCAAACAGCGAAAGCTGTGTACTGCCGGAACCTACATCCGCAATAGCCGTACCCTTCTGGATAATGGCTTCAAATTCTGCTTCCTTTACAGCAATCGCTTTATAACAGAGGAAACGCTGCTCCGCATTGCCCAGAACCGTTACCTCAATTCCTGTTTTTACCTTAATCTGATCCAGTACGATTTCCCGGTTTTCCGCTTCCCGCAGCGCACTGGTTCCATAAGCCTGATAACTGTTAATATGGTAGCTTTTCATCACTTCAGAAAAATGTCTTAATACCTTACACATTTCATTAATGTGTGAATAACTGATCCGTCCCTTCTGATACGTATCGTGCCCAGCTGCCACACTTTGTCTCAGATGCTCAATTGCTTTAATACCGCCTTTTTCGCTGATCTGATAAATGGTCATTCCCAAATCGTAAGAGCCTACATCAATTGCTGCAAACAAATATACTGCCATTTGCTCCTCCTTCGTCACGAATACCCCGGTCATAAACAGCCGGGGATACTCTTCTGAATAAATTTAAGACAGCTCCGCTTCTGCTGAACTGTTTTTAAAAACTTCCCAGAATCTTGAAGCTGACTGCTTCTTCTGAGATACCAGTCAGTGCATTTTTCACGCTGGACTGGCTGAAATTACCATCAAAATTCATAAAGAACCGATATTCCCAGGTGTGACCGGGCACTGGTCTTGACTCCAGCTTGGTCATGTTCAGATTATTGTAAATAATATGTGACATGAGACGATACAAAGAACCAGGATCATGCTCCGTTTCAAAACAAATGCTGATATGCTGTGCATCTTTCTTGCTGATCTTGCGGTTGGAGATGATGGCAAATCTTGTCATATTGGCCAGATTATGATTTAAAGGAGAAATCAATGTTTCCAGACCGTAAAGTTCACCTGCGATCCTGCTGGCAATGGCTGCATGATTGCGGATTCCTTCTTCCGCTACCATTTTTGCGGCCAGAGCAGTATTTGTCTTCTCAATCGGCTTGATTTCTTTATGTTCATTCAGGAACTTGCTGCACTGAGCGATTCCCTGAGGATGAGAAAATACCGTATCGATCTCCTCCAGCTTTGTACCAGGAACAACCAGCAGGGACTGTTCCACCGGCAGATCCATCTCATCTACAATGTAGTTATCACATTTTACCAGCAGATCGTAAACGTCAGCCACCACACCGGTAGATACATTTTCAATGGGAATGACTGCAAAATCAGCCCGTCCGCCGGACAGTGCATTCATACTTTCCTCAAAGGTAGGCACATGGAAACTGGAAACCTGGGAACCAAAGTATTTCACCGTGGCCTGATGGGCAAAAGAGCCCTCCACACCCGTATAAACCACTCTGCAGTCTTCCACAGGCAGTGTCTCCACTTCCTGAAAAGGAATACGACAGGTGCCGTAATTCTGTTTATTCATCAGATGATACTGATATTTTCTGCTGGCAGACATGAGCATACGGAATAATTCTTCCACATTTTTCTTGTCATAGCCCTTTTCCACCATATTTTTTACGCTTTCCAGCTTCTGTTTTTCCCGCTGTGCATCCCGAATAGGACGGTTTGAACGCATTTTACTTTCTGCCACCTGAACAGACAGCGCCATACGCTGCTTATACAGATCTACAATCTGTCTGTCTACCTCATCCAGCTTTACCCGGACTTCCTGTAAACTCATTTCTTTATTTAATACATTTTCCAGCGGTGCCTCAGAATTTTTCTGATTTTCCGCGGAAACTGCTTCTTTTTTTACTTCTTCACTCATATTTTATCACCAGTTATTCTATTTTACGCAACAGTTTTTGTTTTACGATTACCGGGTCAGCTTTTTAACAATTTTGCAGGCTTCACCAATATAAGAAAGAGAACCAAAGATTACAATGACATCCTCCTCTTTTGCCTCTTTTAAGGCTGTGTTCACTGCTGCTTCAACGCTTTCGCAGGCAGTTACATCTTTATGATATTCCTTCAGTACAGCCGCCAGTTTTTCTGCTTCCAGCGCTCTGGGGTTAGCAGGAGGCGTAATGGTGAAGAATTTATCAAATACCGGTGCCATCATCTCGCATTCTTCGTCATAGGCCTTGTCAGCCAGTACACCCATAACACCAATTACTCTCTTTCCAGGGAAGTAATATTCCAGAGAGTCTTTCAGCTGCACCATACCGTGAGGATTGTGGGCACCATCAATGATTACCTGAGGTTTCATGGCAACTGTATCGAAACGACCGGGCCATACTGCCTTTGCCAGACCTTCTCTGATATGCTCTGTGGTCACATTCAGTCCCCAGTCATCCAGTACTTTTGCAGTTTCGATGGCAAGGCATGCATTGTCCACCTGATATCTGCCAATAAGACGGATTTTCAGGTCTGTAAAATACTTATAATCAAAATGAATCATGGGAGCACCGTCTTCTGCGTATTCCAGTTCTTCATAAACATGAAGGCGGGTGTCATCGGTGGGAATCAGAGGACATCCCATACGGCCGCAAACCTTTTCAATTACACGGCGGGCGCGTTTTTGCTGTTTTGCCATGCAGACCGGTGCACGGTTCTTAATAATACCTGCTTTTACTTCGGTAATCTCTTCCAGAGTCTCCCCAAGGAATCCGATATGATCCAGTCCAATGGGAGTCAGTACATTACAAAGAATATTGTCCACGATATTGGTGGCATCATCACGACCGCCCATACCACATTCCAGTACAACCACGTCGCATTCCATTTCTACAAAATATAAAAATCCAATGGCGGTTTCCACTTCAAATAAAGTGGGACGTGCAAATCCATCTGCTTCCATGGCAGCAATGGCATCCTTAATCTGCTTTACATAACGGCACATTGCTTCTCTTGCAATATTTTCACCGTTTACCTGTACAAATTCTTCATATTCAAATACGCGGGGAGATGCGTAACGGCCAACGGTATAGCCTGCACACTGTAAAATCGTACTGATAAATGCCAGAGTGGAACCTTTGCCATTGGTACCTGCAATATGCACAAACTGTAATTTTTCCTGGGGATTGTCCAGTCTTACCAGTAATTCACGCATGGTATCCAGTCCCAGTACGATACCGGATTGGGACACCTCCACCAGATATTCTTTTGCTTCTTCGTATGTCATCACATACCTCCTGTTTTCGTCTAATAATCTCACTTTATCTTATCATTTTTTTCTAATAATGCAAGTAAAATCCAGTACATGGCTGTATACTTGCTTTTTTTCCTGCGCATACTGATTTCATGGAAAAGATGATTGAAAATAATAAAAAATTCTCATTCAAATGGTTCAGAACCAATTTCGTACGCTGCGGTCTGATCGGATGGTCTGTGGAGATTTTTTTCACCTGCTTCCACAATCTGGCTGCTACCAATGATAAACGACTGATGGGACAGACTTCCCTGCTGATGTTTCCCATTTATGGCCTTGGAACACTGATTCCCATGATTGCCCGGCCGCTGAAAAAACTGGGTGTTTTCCTGCGCGGAACAGTCTATGCTTCCCTTATTTTTCTGATGGAATATCTTTCCGGGAGTTTTCTTCGCCTGTTCAACGCCTGCCCCTGGGATTACAGCCAGAGCCGGTATCATATCAACGGTTTGATCCGTCTGGATTTCTTTCCCTTCTGGTTTCTGCTGGGATTGTTGTTTGAACGAACCGGATACAAACGATAACTGCATTTTTATACAGCCTGTATTTTGAACAAACACTGTTTTTTAGAGGGTTATTTTATTTTTTTCTTTCTTCTATAGTGCATTATGCAACAGACACAGACTTTTCATACAAAAAAGCTCGAAAAACTACAATTATGACGTAGATGCTTGCAAAGAGAGGAACAGAATGATATAATCGTTGCATTCGATTTATTTCATGAGGTCTGTAAAGCCTGCTAAGAAGGGAGAAACTGATATTGGATAGCATGACAGGAACACAGGTTAATATACTACAGGAAAAATTGGATCAGTTGGTTGCATTCTGTAAAGAATCCGGTCACATTGACCCGAACCTCTACTCAGAATACGACGTAAAGCGGGGTCTTCGAGATTCCACCGGTAAAGGCGTATTGACAGGCCTTACTGAAATTTCAGACGTAGTCGCTTATAAACATGAGAACGGTCACAAAATTCCTGCAGATGGTAAATTATATTTCCAGGGATATGATGTAGAAGATTTAATTGAAGGAGCCAGCGGAAAGCGCTTCTGTTTTGAAGAAGTTACTTATCTGCTGCTGTTTGGCGAACTGCCGAACTCACAGCAGCTCAATGATTTTATTGAACTTCTGACAGCAGAAAGAAATCTGCCTTCCAAATTTGTCCGCGACGTTATTATGAAGGCACCCAGCGCCAACCTGATGAATGCACTTCAGCGAAGCGTTCTGACGCTTTATTCTTATGACGAAAATCCGGACAGCATCGAAATCGGCAATGTGCTGCGCCAGTCCTTAAAGATGATCGCCACATTCCCGCTGATCGCGGTTTATGCATATGGTGCTCACAACCATTATCACAATGATAATGCACTGGTCATCCGTAACCCTGACCCTACTCTTTCCATCGCTGAGAATCTGCTGCAGATTCTTCGTATTGATGGTAAATTCACGGAGCTGGAAGCAGAAGTTCTGGATGTCTGCCTGATCTTACATGCAGAACATGGCGGTGGTAATAACTCTACCTTTACAAACCATGTTGTATCTTCCTCCGGTACCGATACATATTCTGCAGTTGCTGCTTCTCTGGCTTCCTTAAAAGGTCCGAAACACGGTGGTGCCAATCTGAAAGTCTGCCAGATGTTTGAAGACCTGAAAACTAACATCAAAGACTGGGAAGATGAAAAAGAGATTGAAGAATATCTGCTGAAGATCCTGGATAAAAAAGCATTTGACCATACCGGCCTGATCTACGGTATGGGACATGCGGTTTACACCCTGTCCGACCCCAGATGTGTCATTCTGAAACGCTATGCACGCAGACTGGCCGAAGAAAAAGGACGCCTTGAAGAATTTGAATTCATGTCCAAAGTAGAAAATCTGGCCGGCAGCCTGGTTGCTCAGAAACGTAACGTATTTAAGAAAATCTGCGCAAACGTGGACTTTTACAGCGGATTTGTATATTCCATGCTGGATATTCCCTACGAATTATACACTCCTCTGTTTGCAATCGCACGTATCTCCGGCTGGTGCGCACATCGTATGGAAGAGCTGGTTAACGCCGGCAAGATCATCCGTCCTGCATATAAATATGTAGGAACCCATAAACATTACTACGAACTGGAAGACCGGTTCTGGTAAGATATAGTCTGACTTTTTAAACAGTTCAGCTTGATGGCTGAACTGTTTTTTTATATTATGTTCATTGTAGTATCAGACCATCTATAACGCAACAAACTGTTTCCACAATCGGAACAGATAATCCTTATAAACCGCTTTTTCCACATTACCTGCTGTCAATACCGATACCCTGCCCAGTTCTTCTCCGTCCTGATAGTACACCAATGCACCTGCTTCATCGCCTTCTTTTACCGGAGCAGAGAGCGATTCCGGCAATTCCAGCTTTTTCTCCACACTGGCAAATTCATTTCCATCTGTACGGACGGTAGAAAAAGTATTTTCATATTTTAATGACACGGTTTCCTTTTTTCCTCCATCGACCTTCATTTCCTCCAGAACCGGCGGCTCTGTATCCTCATATCGTTTACAAATGGAAAATCCATAATCCAGCAGGGTACGTGCTTCTGAAAACCGAACCTTGTAATCCGGTGCGTCCAGCACCACAGCGATCAGATCAATTCCATCTTTTCTTCCCGTGGCAGACAGACAGCATCCTGCCAGACTGGTGCTTCCTGTTTTCAGGCCGGTCACGGTAAAGTCTGTTTCCATTTTCAACAACTTATTGGTGTTTGCAAGACCAAATTCACTGCTTCCTTTCGCCGTATTATGTACGATATTTTCCATCCATATGGTACTGTAATCTGAAATCTGGGGATATCGGGTGATCAGTTCCCGGCTCATAATGGCAATGTCTCTTGCAGTGGTAAGGTGTTCTGTAGAATCTGTCAAACCACAGCAATCCACAAAATGTGTCTGTGTCATCCCAAGCCCCGCTGCCCGTTCGTTCATACGGGCAATAAACGCTTCTTCTGTTCCCCCGATATGCTCCGCCATGGCCACAGAAGCATCGTTACCGGAAGCAACCACGATGCATTTAATCAAGGTTTCCACGGTCTGCTGCTCCCCTTCTTCTAAAAATACCTGAGAACCTCCCATGGATTTGGCATGTGCACTGGTGGTAACCATCTCGTCCAGCGTAATATCTCCGGCTTCCAACGCATCAAAAATCAGAATCAACGTCATGATTTTTGTAATACTGGCCGGTGACCGCCTTTCATCCGGATTTTTTTCATAAACCACATTCCCTGTAGATGCCTCCATCACAATGGCTGCTTTGGACCCAACCTCCGGCGGCTGGGCCTGCGCCCGGGCATTGATGGGTCCAAACATGGCATTCAGACACGGATTCCATACGACAACCAAAGTCAGCAGCATAAACAATATCCTTCGGACTATGCTGACTCTCTTTCTTTTCTTTTGATTTATAAATCTGCTCATAAAAATAACCCCTGCATCTGGTTTATATATTGTACCAGCGCAGGGGTTGATTTATGACAATTGAAGTAACTATTCCGCCAGGCATGACTGTGTGCCCTTTAAGGTTTTTTGTTCAAAATACCGTGTCAAGCTTGCTGAACTGTTACCTATTTCTTAACAAAAAGAGGATTGCTGTATACACCGTCATCTGTCATCTTCTTTAAAGATTCACGAACCATAGGGGTATCCTCGGAATAGGTCAGGCCAAACCAGTGAGCATCGGTCTTTAAGACCTTTACTTTTGCTTCGCCTGCATCCAGCAGATCACCGATAATAGTGGGCAGTAAATACTCTGCCTTTATATCACCCTCCGGAATTTCCTTCAGGAAATCTACAAATTTATCCTCCAGTGTCTGCATAAAATCGGGTGTCAGACCCCACATATTCATGGAAACCAGAGATTCGCGATCCAGCTTCTTATCACCGGAAGCTGCACCATCTTCTGTCTTCACAATATTGTGTGTTTCTTCAATATTTTTCAGATATCCTTCCTCGTCCATGCAGCAAACACCACGGGTTACGCTGCCATTGTCACTGAGGGTGTTGCCCAGTACAAATCCAGGCATACAGAAAACTGTTTCATCAGACTTACCTGCCAGACGAGCTTCTTCCTGTGCAGCCAGAAAATCATGAATCTTTACAAATGCTTCTTTACCATAGTAATCATCTGCATTGATTACAGCAAAAGGTCCATTGATATAATCCTTCGCTGCCAGAACTGCATGTCCGGTTCCCCAGGGTTTGGTACGATCTGCAGGACGGGTAAATCCTTCGGGAAGATTATCCATATCCTGGAATGCATAATCTACTTTACACAGTCCTTCCAGCTTTGCACCAAGCTGTGTTCTGAAATCCTCTTCCAGATTCTTTCTGATAATAAATACAATATGGTTAAAACCTGCTTCCAGCGCATCGTAAATGGAATACTCCATAATCACTTCATCAGAAGGACCTACCGGAGTCAGCTGCTTACATCCGTCTTTAAATCTTGATCCAATTCCCGCAGCCATAATTCCTAATGTAATTTCCATATTTTCCTCCAAAAATTCTGCAGCAGCAGATTTGATAAAACTTATCGCAAATTAAGTAGAGCATATAATATATGCAATCAGATCTGCTCTGCGCGTCAATAGTTTTCTTACAGTATCCGTATTCTATCACATTCGCCAACTTTTGACCAGCACCACTTTTCCATTTTACGGGATTTTTAATATATTTTAATAATTTTTTTATACTCTTCCAATTTTCACTATTGTTCCGCCCACTGAAATGTGCTAAACTAAACATCATATAAATAGTTTAGCTATGAAACTAAGCGTACTTGTCTGTTGATACGGACATCATTATTATGGAAAGAGGTATTTCATATGAAGAAAAACATCAAATTTTTTGCTGCTGTATCTGCCGCTGCCGTAGCCGTGGCTGCCGGCACTGCCTGCCTTATCAAGTATCTGAAAAAAGACTCTGATGAAGATCTTTTCGATGATGAAGATGAATTCGGCTTCGAAGATGATGAGGAAGATGACGAAGAAGTTGACAATGAAGAAATCAACACAGAAGAAACTCCCGACGAAGACAGTGCTGAACAGACTGCTGAAGAACCCTGCAGTTGTGAAGCTGCTGAAGAAGCTCCCTGCAGCTGCGAAACTTCTGAAGAAACTATTGAAGAACCCTGTGACTGCGAAGCTGCTGAAGAAAAAACAGAAGCATAATTAAAGTGTATTTGAAAATTATTCATATTACACTTCCATGAAATGAACGGACAATTATAAAAAGTGCTGTATCATAACATCTGTCTGCAATTTGTTATGATAACAGCACTTTTTATATTTTGTAACGTCACCTTTTATATTTCATTTATCTTCCGGCGAAGTTACAATTTACTCGCTTTTTCCAAAAAGAAACGTCATAATATTAAGATTTTTATTTTCAAAATAGGATAAGCGAAACACTTCACTGACCCCTGCCTGCGCCGACCCCTTATCTATGTAAGAAAAAATCTTCTGGTCATCAATCAGCGCTTTTCGCATTTCCTCATACAACGCCGCGTCTTTCATACGAATGCTGATATATCCTTTTCCTTCCGCTATGCACGCTGCCATTAATTCCTGAAACTGCTCTTCATCCCAATCCTCAAAATAATACCCTTCCCGTACAAAATAATTGTCCCTGGTAGCCGTACATTCCGGCAAAGTCAATCTATCGTCTACAAGATGCGTACGGGCAATCTCTTCTTCCGTTACACAAAAATAAGAATAATTTACCACATCCTGAAGCATTTCACTGCTTTCTGTAAAACTGGGATCTCCCCAGGTAACATCCAGATAATACCAGTCCCCGTCCGCTTTTACCAGATTCCATGCATGGCTGGTCTGATTTTCTCTGGTGACTCCAGCAACCGTAACACACTGGATTCCCTGATACAACAGCATATACTGCATGGCCACAGAGTATCCCTGACATACCGAATATCCATTTCCAAACACACTGCAGATATTCTGATTATTTTCCGCATCCGTCTCATATTCGGTATTTCGTACAATATAATCAAATGTAAATTTTATAATCTCATAATCACTGGATCCGCTGTAAATTCCAGCCTCTTTTGCCGCCGCTGAAAATTTCTGTATCCATGCTCCGATCACACTCTGCCAGTCTGCAATCTGCTCACAGCTCATGGTCTGCTGCATGGAAAAATCCAGAGAAATCACCGTACTTCCCCGCTTGGTGGTATTTAACGTATATCCTTCTGTCCAGAATATCTCCGGATGATCTGCGACCACATGATTATATACTTTTTTCACCTGATCAGAATCCGTTGTTCGCAGCACACATGCGCTCTCAAAAGTCATCAGCGCTTTATAAATTTCTTCATATAAAGCCTGCTCTTCCTCTGAAAGCGTCTGATAGCAATAGCCTGGCTGTCCCAGCAGGGAACCATTTTGTTCCTGCGCGAAAACAAGCTCTGTATCCATATCCGAAAAATCCACATAGGAATACCCCGATGTGAATTCCGTACATTCGTTATTCATTTGGATTTCTTCTGTGGGAATACCGGTAGAAGACGCGGATTTTGAAGTCTCTACCGTGCGTAAGAAAGAATTGGAAGAAAAAACAGCACATCCGCTGCATATAACAATAGAAACAGCTAATAACACAGTACTGGCTGCTTTTAACAATCTATTTTGAAACATCTTTATCTCCTATGTGATTTATTTTACAGGTGGATATTTTAGTATAATATATATTTTTTCTTTCTGTCAACGAAATGCCCTTTATTTTTCTGTGTCATTTTTATTACATTTTTCCTGGAGCGTGTCTGAAAAATTATTCAAGTAAACCAAAGGAATGAAATTTCCTTTATCTGCATATTATTATAATGATGTTTTTCATCACCTTTTACGCTTTTGTTTTTCACATCATTTGTACTGGCTCAGTACAGTGGGGAATATTTACTGCTGAATCTGTACAATCATTTATTTTCACTGGAGGTTTGATTTAATTGATATCTTCCATTTTAAAAGGCATCTTAATGGGCATTGCAAATATAATGCCAGGAGTTAGTGGAGGAACTCTGGCCATTTCACTTGGGATTTATGACCGGATGATGGAGGCCATCAGCCATCTTTTCAGAGATTTTAAAAAAAGTGTTCGCTTCCTGTTCCCTTTAATGCTGGGAATGGCTGTAGGAATTATCTGCTTTACTTATCTGCTGGAGTATCTGTTTCTTTATCATCCTTTTCCTGCCTGCATGGCTTTTATGGGGTTAATTCTGGGCGGATTACCTGCTTTGTATTCTGCTTATATCCACAGCACAGATGCAGATGAAAATCGCTTTTCATGGAAACATTTGGTACTGTTTTTTTCTTTAGCTGCGCTTACAGTGATGCTCTCTTTGCTTCGCACTCCTGCTCAAACAGAAACCGTTTTGTCTGCAGATGGAATCAATCTTTTCCTTCTGTTTTTTCTCGGAATTCTATCCGCAGGTACCATGATCATTCCCGGTGTCAGCGGCTCTCTCCTGCTGATGATACTGGGCTATTATTATGAAATTCTTCACGCAGTAAAATTGGTTCTGGAAGACCTTCGCACTTTAAATATGGATTTACTGTTTCAATCAGCACTTTCGCTTCTTCCTTTCGGAATTGGTCTTGTTTTGGGTATTTTTCTATTCGCCCGCCTGGTGGAATACCTGTTCCACCATCATGCAGCTGCCACCTACAGTGCCGTACTGGGGCTCATTGCTGCCTCACCTGCTGCCATTCTCCTTAACACATCCTTTACTGCTGGAGTCACATTACCAGAAATCTTAACGGGAATTACTGGATTGTTTTTAGGAGTCTGGATTACCCGTGCGTTCGGAGAATAATTCCTGACTTTTATTTGTTATATTGTTATATTTTTATATATTTCATAGTTTTTTAATATTTTTTCCGACAAATATTACAATTCATCATTTACTATCTGTCTTTTTTAGAATATACTTAAATAAAAAGGGGGTTTTTCTATGCGTATTACATTTCTGGGTGCAACACACGAAGTTACCGGAAGCTGCTGCTACATCGAAGGCGCTGGCAAACGCTTCCTGGTGGATTATGGTATGGAGCAGGGTCCCAATACATTTGAAAATGAAGAGCTTCCTATTCCTGCTTCGGAACTGGATTTTGTCCTCTTAACCCATGCTCATATTGACCACTCCGGCAATCTTCCCATTTTATATGCAAAGGGATTCCGCGGTCCCATTTACGCTACTCGCGCCACCGCTGATCTATGTAATATCATGTTAAAGGATAGTGCACATATTCAGATGTTTGAAGCCGAATGGCGCAATCGAAAAGGTCAGCGCGCAGGCAAAAAAAACTTTATTCCTGCCTACACTATGGAAGATGCCATCGGAGCTATTGGATTACTGGAAAGTTGTCCCTATCAGGAAATCACATCCGTAAGCGAGGGAATCCGTATTCGTTTTGTAGATGCAGGTCATCTGCTGGGTTCTGCCAGCATTGAAGTATGGATTCATGAAAAAGATCCGAATGGAAATGATATTGAGAAAAAACTGGTATTTTCCGGTGATATCGGCAACTTAAACCAGCCCCTGATCAACGATCCTACATATCTGACAGAAGCTGATTATGTCATTATGGAATCTACCTATGGCAATCGAAATCATCAGAATGTTCCCATTGATTACGCAGCTTCTCTGGCAGCAATTATCCAGCGAACCTTTGACCGGGGCGGCAACGTGGTGATTCCCTCCTTTGCGGTGGGACGTACACAAGAACTGCTGTACTTTATCCGCCAGATCAAAGAAAATAATCTGGTGCAGGGACACGGCAATTTCCAGGTTGTGATCGACAGCCCTCTGGCCATGGAAGCCACAGAAATATTCCAGCATCATCACCATGATTGTTATGATGAAGAGGCTCGTAAACTGATTGAAGCCGGTATCAATCCCATCACATTCCCGGGGCTGAAACGGGCAGTAAGCAGCAACGATTCCAAGCAGATCAACTTTGATAAAGACTGCAAAGTAATCATTTCCGCCAGCGGTATGTGCGATGCGGGCCGTATTAAGCATCATCTGAAACACAATCTGTGGCGTGATGAATGTACCATCCTTTTTGTAGGATATCAGGCCGTAGGAACTCTGGGGCGGGCACTGGTGGAAGGTGCAAAGGAAGTAAAGCTTTTTGGTGAAACCATCTGCGTCAATGCAGAGATTCTTCAGCTGCCGGGTATCAGCGGGCATGCCGATCAGAAAGGGCTTTTAAAATGGGCTTCTTCCCTGACTTCTGTATCCAAACCGACTCAATTCTTCATTGTTCATGGAGAAGATTTTTCTGCAACTTATTTTGCTTCCCTGCTGGAAGAATCCCTGCAGTGCAGCGCCATGGCACCCTTCAGCGGCACCATCTATGATCTGGCTGCAGAGCGTTTTATTAAGGTTACTACTGGTATCCGCATTATCAAGCCGGAAGATATCCAGATGATTCCCGGACGTTCTTCCCAGAAAGCATTCGGTATCTATCAGAGACTTGTGGCTGCAGGACAGCGGCTGCTTACGGTTATTAAACATAATGAAGGTGGAACCAATAAGGATCTGGCGAAATTTGCGGACCAGATCAACTCACTGTGTGATAAGTGGGATCGATAATCATTAGGGTTTGGGGCACGAACAGTTTGGGAAAGGGCGATGTTTTTATCGGTTTTTGGAGGTTAAGAGGTTAATTCTCTCCTGCATGCTTCTGATTCATCAGGAACATGATAATAGAAGCTGCACAGATAATCGCATACCCCATGAAGCTGTACAGATCGGGTATCTGGCTGAAGAACAGGTAACCCAGAATGGTTGAAAAGATGATCTGGGTGTAGTCGTAGACGGAGATTTCCCGGGCGGGGGCATAGGTGTAGGCTGCGGTGATGGAGAATTGTCCTCCTGCTGCGGCCAGACCGGCTCCTAACAGGGTCAGGATCTGTCTGCCTGTCATGGGATCATGGTAAAAAAGTATGATCAGCGGCAGGGTTGCCAGACAGCTGAAACTGGAGAAACAGAAAACGATCACAGGTCCTTTTACGCCCCGGGATCCCAGTACTCTTACCATGGTGTAAGCCAGACCGGCGGCGGCACCTCCACAGAATCCTGCGGTCATTCCTATCATGTCTGTACTGGCAAATCCCGGTTTAATGACAAACAGGCAGCCGATCATTGCCATAATCAGACAGCCTACCTGATATTTTCTGGGGATTTCCTTCAATACTATCATGGAAAATATAATAGCAAAAAACGGTGACAGTTTGTTCAGCATACTGGCATCGGCCACCAGCAGATGGTCCACTGCATAGAAATTGCAGAGAATACCGATAGTTCCAAATAGAGAACGCAGCAGCATGGGGATATAGTTGCCTTTCCCGATTACAAGAGGGGTTTTATTCTTTATCAGAATCCCCGCCGCAAAGAGCATGGCTACAAAATTCCGGAAAAAACTTTTCTCTACGGAAGGCAGATCTCCAGCTAAACGCACAAAAATATTCATCAGTGCAAAGCAGAATGCTGACATAATAATGCAGCATATGCCTTTGTATTTTTTACTCATAAATTTCTCGCTTCCTTTTTTCGAATATATGTTCTTATATAAAATATCACATTTATACATGGATTGCAAGCAATAAAATTATGCTCTTCTCGATAAGGAAAGAATCCTCTCTTTTGTTCACTAACGGAAGTGACTGCATCTGTAAATCATTTATTTCAGAGCAGATACCGGTTACCAAAAACATCTGTATATGATATACTTTCATTTATGATGATGTGGACAAATCTTAACATCAAATTCAAGGAGGTACATTTTATGAACCCTGCAATGAAACTGAGAAATGAAAAAGCCGGCCAGAAACTGGTAACTGCTTTGAAGAAACGTCATTTTGATGCCTACTACTGTGCCACAAAGGAAGATGCGCTGACACAGGCGCTGGCATTAATCCCTGCGGAGCATACTGTAGCCTGGGGCGGCAGTGCTTCTGCTGAGGAAATCGGCCTGATCGATGCTGTAAAACAGAATTACAAAGTTGTTGACCGTGATGCAGCTGCTACACCAGAAGAACGCACACAGCTTATGCGTCAGGGACTGCTGGCCGATACGTTTATCATGGGCACCAATGCAGTCAGCGAAGATGGTCAGCTGGTAAATATTGATGGCAACGGCAATCGCGTAGCTGCTCTGATCTACGGACCTGCCAACGTTATTGTAATCTGCGGTATCAACAAAATGACAAAAACTGTAGAAGATGCCTACACCCGCGCTCACACCGTTGCAGCTCCCATTAACGCGCAGCGTTTTGATCTTGGAACTCCCTGCACCAAAAATGGTACCTGCGGTGACTGCATTGGCGATGGATGCATCTGCGCTTACGCAGTAACCACCAGAGTCTGTCGTCCTGCCGGAAAAATCAAAGTAATCGTCGTTGGTGAAGAACTGGGATTTTAATTGAAACAGACACGTCTGCTATTTGGTACTGTTTTAGTAAACAGACCGATCCGCTGTCTGGTACTTTTCAAGAAACAAATACGTCTGCTGAATATCATATAAACAATAACACCGCAGGACACGGCCGCCTGCGGTGTTATTGTTTATAGTTTTCGTGAATTTACTCATCAGCCAAAACGAATGAAATTTTCACAAAGTTAATTTAAATTTATTCTTCACTGAAATCGTCTTTGCCTACGCTGCAGAGCGGGCACTCAAAATCATCGGGAAGATCCTCAAATTTTGTGCCAGGTGCAATGCCGTTTTCAGGATCACCTAAGGCCTCATCATATACCCATCCGCAAACATTACATACATATTTTTTCATCTTCATAATCCTCCTGTTTTGTTGCTTTATATGGTTTCCCTTCAATGGACAAAGTGATATACAATCCTTGCCCACTGAAAGATATTATAGTATAATACCTGCAGAAAATCTGTTGAAATTTCAACAAATGGAGATGAACCATGGAAAAATATTTTGATATCTTACGGAAATGTCCGCTCTTTTTTCATATCGATGATGAACGCTTACTGAAACTGCTTATTTGTCTTGGTGCCAAAGTGGAACTTTTTAACAAAAATTGCACCATTATCAATGAGGGAACCCCTGCCAGATCCATCGGAATCGTTTTATCCGGTACAGCACAGATCCTGCAGATCGACTACTCCGGCAACCGAAATATCATTACCAAGCTTACCCCTTCTGAAACCTTCGGTGAAGCCTTTGCCTGCACGGAGATTTCCTCTATTCCGGTAACAATCGTTGCCAATGAATCCTGTGAAATCATGCTGATTGACTGCAGCCATATTCTGCACACCTGTTCCAATAACTGCGGATTTCATCAGCAGCTTATCTTCAATCTGATGAAAGATCTGGCCACTAAGAACATTTCATTTCACCAAAAGATTAAAATTACGTCCAAGCGTTCCACACGGGAAAAACTGATGACCTATCTGATGTTCCAGGCCAAAGAACATGGAAGCAACCAGTTTGATATTCCTTTTGACCGCCAGGAGCTTGCCGACTATCTTGAAGTAGACCGAAGCGGTCTGTCAGCAGAAATCAGCAAACTCAGAAAAGAAGGAATCCTGGAAAGCCGCAAAAATCATTTTATACTTCATATCTTTTCCGAATAAATGAGCATGTCTGTTAACGCAGACATGCCCATTTACAAAAGTCGATTATTCAATTCCTATGAAACGATTACCATCTATGTTCATCAAAATACTGTCTTTTCAGTTCCAGATATAACTCTGCATTGGTAGCATCCACATAAGGATTTACATAGAAAACTCCTGCAATTCCTAAAGTAACACCGCTGAGAATAGACCAGAGAATAAAAGAAATATCCAGAACAAATGCATTCCACTTCTCTCCAGTCATCATTTCTTTACTGATACGAAATGCATCTTCTCTGCTCAGTTCCGGGTCATCCGCCATCAAATAAGGAATCATGCGGTATTCATAGGATTTAATAATTCCCGGTACAATCAAAAGAAGACCCCATAACACGATACACAGCTTTCTTATAAATAAAGTAACGACCATTTTTCCATAATGTCCGCCTTTAAAAGCAGAAATCAGATGTCCAAGGTCCGCAGGCTCTGATGCATTATGAATATAGTAAGAACATCCACCGATTTCAAACAGATTCAAAACGAAAATCTGAAGCAGCAATACAATCGCAAATAAAATCAACCAGACAGCTACGCCTAAAGATTTAAAAGCCGCAGAAACCGGAAAACCATTTAACAACACATCATCCGCAATGGAAACATAATTTTCCATTGCATCCTCTTCCTCATAAGATTCCTCAGTACCATCTTCATACAGAATCTCCAGGTCTTCCGAACTATAATCCATCCCGCCAAGGATTCCCAAAGCTTCATCCGATGTAAGATAACTGCTGTTCTGATCTGTGCTGTCATCGGAGTTGGATGAAGAACCACCGCTGCTACTTACGAACAGCATCAGGATCAATGATACCAGCACACATTTCCAGTAATTCCTGTGAAATGCCGCCTTTCCTCTTTGTTTTAACTCTGCCCGTGTCCACATAGGCATTACCTCCGTTTCTGTGCAGCATCCACTACACGTTTATTAAATGATATTTATCCTTTGAGTTTTTTTAATACTCTTTTTATAAGTATAGCATAAGGCCGTTTTTGAGACAATCTTCTCGAAATTTGTTAAAATTTTTGTAACTATTCAGCAGGAAATTATGAAAGGCCTTTGTCTTCCATATAATGGAATTCAAAGGCCTTTTGCTTCAATTTTGTCTAAAACTTATTTACTGTCTGGAAAATTATTATGATCAGAGACCGGAAACCATCTATTCCTATTCGGTTTATGATTCGTTTTCTTCCTCTACTTCCGCCACATACACATATACATTATACAGGCGTTCCTCATCTGCGGCCATGGCCTGATGCCGCACCAGTTCCGGTGCCAGCAGTCCGTCCATACCGGAGAGGAGATTCTCATCCAGCTGATATAACTTTGCTGCTACTTCTGAAAAACGTTCCTTGCAGATTCCCTGGATTCCGTTTACTTCACAAAATCGATAGGAAGGAAGAACCACATCACAGACATAATCTTCCGCATGTATCAGGGACTGCATCCGCTTTTCATCATAGACAGCAAGATAAAATCGATCATCCATATCTTAGTACTGTCTTATTATCGTATTATCTGAACTCGTTTCTTGCTTTCGAATTACAGATTCAGCAGTTTCTGAAGAATTTCATCCAGCCATTCTCCGTCAAACAGCTCGATCATACCCTTATCACATGCTGCAGCCAGTTTCTTATTCATGGGAATCTGTGCGATCATATCAATACCATGTTTCTTTGCGATTTCTGCAGTCTTGCTTTCGCCAAAGATTTCAATTCTTTCGCCACAGTGAGGGCATTCTGCATATGCCATATTCTCAACGATACCCAGTACCGGAATATGCATCAGATCTGCCATATTAACTGCTTTTTCTACGATCATGGAAACCAGTTCCTGAGGAGAAGTTACAACGATAATACCATCTACAGGCAGAGACTGGAATACAGTTAACGGTACATCACCAGTTCCGGGAGGCATGTCTACAAACATGAAATCCACATCGCCCCATAATACTTCTGACCAGAACTGTTTGATCACACCAGCGATTACCGGACCTCTCCATACAACCGGTGCTGTCTCATCTTCCAGCAGCAGGTTCACAGACATCACCTTTGTACCCATAGTACTTTCTCTGGGATAAATTTCGGTTTCGCTTCCTGTTGCTCTTCCTTTAATGCCAAATGCCTTGGGAATAGAAGGACCTGTAATATCCGCATCCAATACTGCTGTGCTGCGTCCGCATCTCTGCATTAATACTGCTAATAAAGATGTTACCAGTGATTTACCAACGCCGCCTTTACCGCTGACGATACCGATAACCTTCTTTACATTGCTGTTGGGATTCATGGGAGCCAGTAAGCTCTCCTGTGTTCTGTCTGCGCAGCCAGAATCTCCACAGCTGCTGCAATTTCCATTACAATCACTCATTGCTAATACCCTCCGTATCTCTAATTACCATCTTATGTTTTGACAGCAGACATTTCCGTTTACTATCCATCTACCTGCCAACATTTCTATGGTCTCTAATCACCTATTATACTCCAATATTACCAATACGTCAATATTCCTGACATATGTCAGGAATATTTTTCTATTCATTTTGTCCTACATATTTTCTGTTTTAGATATATTTTTTGTAAAATTTATCCAAAACATCTTCTTTTATTCTGTCAATGACAGGAACAGCGTTCTTTCATGCTGTTCCTGCCTCTTTTCCTGCTCCTGCCCTCGGCTCTGCACAGAATACTGAAAATATTCTTCCAGACCGGTTTCCGTTATGAACAGAAGACAATCAACGGACATTTCGATTTCTCTGATAAAAATCTGCATTTCCATCCCCATTCCAAAACAATAGTTCATAAATAAAAATGCCTGTTTCCAGTTTTCTGTTAACCGTTCCCGATTTATTTTTACCACCTGATGACTCTCACAGGTTTTCAATTCCTGTATTCTGCTCAAAAGAGTCTCAAATAGCAAATGCACCAGTGTGATTTTTTCATCGTAAGGCGCTTCTTTGGTCCGTTTCAAAATCTCCGGCGGACACTGACCTTTCAGAATCGCATCAATCTGATAATCAGATTGGTACTTTCGATATAACTGATAATAAGAAGCAAAATCCCTTGCCACCATGGGGTACTGCAGAAATTCCTGCACAAATCCGGCACAGATGGGCAAATCCAGTTCTTCATATACATCCAGCATACGGGACAAATCTTCCCATCCCCGGGCAGTTACAAAATATTTGCCCTCCTCATTGGATTCCATTCGGTAAAAATCCTGGGGTTTGATCTCCAAAAAGGATAAAATGGAACCATGAATCTGCATCTGCCGCGCATATTGTTTCCAGACAGACAGATTTTCTTCCACTTTCAGCAAACGAACCCGGTCCAGAGTCACCACATCAAAATCCCGCACGGATTTATTATATTCCGGTGGATTTCCTGCCGCTGCAATCACCCATCCCTCCGGCACCTGATGGCTGCCAAAGGTTTTACACTGAAGAAACTGCAGCATGGCCGGCGCCAGCGTTTCCGATACACAGTTGATTTCATCAATAAAAAGAATTCCCTCGTTTTTTCCGGTTTGTTCCATACAATCATAGACTGAGGCAATGATTTCACTCATGGTGTATTCCGTAACCGAATAATTTTTGCCGCCGTAATTTTTCTCCCGAATTACGGGCAGACCAATGGCGCTCTGCCTGGTATGATGGGTAATGGTATAGGCCACCAGACCCACCCCACATTCCTCTGCCACCTGCTCCATAATAGCCGTTTTCCCGATTCCCGGAGGACCGATCAGCAAAATAGGCCGCTGCTTCACGGTGGGAATCCGATAACTGCCATCCGCATTTTTTCTGGTGTAGGCACGCACCGTATTGCGGATTTCTTCCTTTGCCTGCTGTATGTTCATACGTTTCCCTTTCTGGTTTATTCCTTTTCTGTAACGATTCACAGAGCATGACCATGTGTTTTTCAAACACGCTCTAAACATTTACCTGAAATCCGCCTGTGTACTCCGGTTCCCAATCGGCCCCTTCCGGCAGTTCCAGCAAAAGTTTATCCGCCCAGTAAGGCACTTCCACCTGACCAAACCGGCTTTTCAGAAAAATAAATGCACTGCGGCAGCCGGGCGGCCGGGCAGGAAATGTTCCAAACCCGTCTGTAAAATACAGAATTCCTTTCAAATGATTCAGCTGCCCCTGTTTTTGCAATCCTTTAATATAGGAAAATGCTGCACTGAAATCAGTTCCTCCTCCGCCTTTTATCATGAGATTTTTCATATAATCTTCTGCCTCCTGCAGACTGGTCAGTTTTACATCTTCCTGAACCACCGCATCACATTGCAGAATCCGCACTTCAAAGCGGTCAAAGAAATTTTCCTCCTGTCCAAATACCGACCAGGTCTCTTCCAGGAAAAAGCGCACCAGCTTGCCGGAACAGGACCCGGAGGTATCTATGACGATTACCAACTCCTCTAAACGCATAACTTCCTTTGTTTCCAGCGCTTCAATTAATGGAATATTTCCATAGGCATTTAATCCATAAGTATAGTAAACCGGGTCATAGCTGTCCAGATCCAGAATGCGGTCTTCCTTCAATACCATAAACTGACGCAAAAATGCATGATAATCATAGCCCTGGCGTTTTGTCAGGCGGGCTTCCTCCTGCTCTTGTCCAGCTATATAAGAACGTTTCCCTGCTGCTTTATTTCCAGCCTTCATCAAACCATTTCCAGCCTGAGCCCACTGCTCTGCAATTTTCTGCTTCGACATTTCTTCGGTATCAGCGGCCGTCCATTTTCCCACGCCTGTGCGCAAAACAGCATTTTCAGCCGTATAAGAGGAATCGCTTTGCTCGGATTGCTCTTTTGTCTGCTGCCAAAATGCATGATTATCCCGTGTAAACCAGTGTTCTAACTGAGATAGAAGCTGATCTGCACACGGTTTGATTTTCTGACTCTGCTGTTTCCATTGATTCTGGTGCTCTTTTCGACACCACAGCTCCAGACAGGACTCCACATGCTGCACGGTAAGAACATGTTCCGTCCTTTTCAGATAATCGTATACCATCTGGCGTTCCCATCCATATTCTTCTGCCGGGCCAAAAATCTGATCGGTGATATATTCCACGGTAATATCACAGGCAAGGTGAAACAGCCGTGACTTTTCCTTTCGCGATACCGTTTGAAAAGGATGCAGATAAAGGCAGTGCAGCAGCATATGTGCATACCATCTTGCCAGAATAGGGGCCGAACCACTCTGACCTGTAATTTCTTTCAGCCAGGTTTCTTCATAATATAAATATCTTCCATCGGTAGCAGCCGACCTATATGAACTATCACATGAATCATGATATCTATTGTCAGCCTCTATCAAATATGGAGTCAAAAGCCCGCAATAGGGCTCTAATTCCGGTTTTCGGCCATACAATTCTGCCGCTGCCCGATTCCACTCCGTATTCACGCCATTTGTACCATTTTTTTCTTTCAATATTTCGCAGTCTGTCATTTCCATACATAAGGCGGCAAATTCCGGCTGACCGCTTTCCACAGCTTTCTGCAAAAGTTCTTTGCGAAGAAACTGATCTGCTTTTTTCAGTCGAAATAACGCTCCCGCCCGGACGGGTATCGCTCCGTAACAGTTCCATTTTCCGCCAAAAAGCTGCAGCATAGCCGGCCGAAAACGATTTTTCACCAGCTGTTCATAACGTAAACGGGCTTCTTTCCCTAATTCTACCGGATATAACAGTCTGGATACAGCCATTTCCAGTTTCAGATCCCGATCCTGGATTCTGGAAAAACGATTATCATACGCTGCAAAGTTAATAGGACACTTCTTAGCGGAAAAAGCTGCTTCTGGTAATCCGTTCGTGGAAGCAGTCTCTGGCAATCTATCTGAAGAAGCTGCTTCCGGAAATACCTCTTCAAATCCACCAGTATAAGACAGCGGCAGCCAGATAATTTCCGGGCCATCTGATTTTGCTTTATCCATTTTGCAATTATCGATTGCCTGTCCATCTAATTTTTGCCTATCTGCTTTTTGCTTGTCTGTCCCTTGTTTGTCTATCACATAAATCTGAAGCAATGCACGTTTTGCCTTTAAAATCGGCTGCCAGCATTCCACCTGATTCGCTGACCAGGCTTTGATACAGATTTGTTTCCATCCATCCAATGCTTTGGGAGCAAGTTTTCGAATATATAAAGGAAGCTGCAGGACTTTACCGTTTTCCCTGCTGTTTTCTGTGCCATCCTGGTCCAGCACTTCCAGAAGGGTATCCCCCTGTATCACCAGCCCATTTTCATAGCGTACCGAGAGCGGGCCTTTTGACTGCTCACATCCCTCTGCCTGCTCCCCCGCTAAAAAAAATGAGGTACTGGCCCGTCATCCCCTAATGCGAAAATCAGCTGCAGAACCAGATTCATGCCCGTTCTCTGGCTGTCCAGATCAATCCATTCTTCCCGGGTATGGGCTTTTCCACCTGTAATGGTTCCCAGTGTCAATGCCGGAATTCCCAGGGAGAGTGGAATATTGGCATCCGTGGAGGCTGCTTCCAGGGCTGCCTCCTGACCTGTTACCTTATAAATCGTCTCACAGGTCTGCTTTACCAGCTTTTCCATACGAATATTAGAAGGTTTTTCCATAACCCCGGCACAGGGGCGTTCTCCCACCTGCTTTACTTCCAGCTGCATTCCCTCTGCCTGAAAATGACGAATTGTTTCCTGAAAAAATTGCTGCATTTCTTCCATGCATTCTGCATCTACGGAACGAATTTCATAAAGAATCCGCGCTTCCTGAGCGATGGTATTCACGGAAGTTCCTCCCTCGATAATCCCCACATTATAAGTAGTCTGCGCTCTTTTGGGTACTTCTTTTTCATAAAGTGCACACACCAGACGGGAAATCTGATGAACTGCGCTGGCATTTCCAAAGGCACTGAAAGAATGACCTCCTTCGGTGCGTGCCGTAATTTCATAGCGCAGAGAACCGACACACTGATGAAAGCACTGGCCCAGATACAGATCAAAGGACACCACCTGGGCAATCCGGTCTCCATAATCCTGCATCAGCTGTCTGCAGCCCTTCAGATTTCCAAGACCCTCCTCACCCGTGTCTGCTACAAATAAAATTCCGGTCTGGAGAGACGGCTTTTCCTGGGCAAAAAAGGCTGCTGCCATGAGAAGATTGACCAGATTGGCTGTATCATCACCTACACCGGGGCCGGTGAGAAGATTGTCCTTCTGGCGGATCAGCAAACGATCTTCATCGGGAAACACCACATCCAGATGGGCCATATATACGGACAGCTGATTGCGGTGCCGTACTTCATAAGGATAAATCACATTTCCCGCTTCATCCACATAGACCCCCTGCGCACCCTGGGCTTCCAGCCATTTCCGACAGTATTCTGCACGCCGTCCCTCTTTGCCGGAAGGCGCGGGAATCACCGCCAGCTCTTTCAATAAGCGCTGTGCCTGAGGTGCATGATCTTCGATGTAATTTCTGATTTTCTCCTGCCATATTGCCTCCATCTTTTCCCCTCCCATTCGCATTGAATTTTCAACGATCCTGCTGTTTTATTGATTCTGCACTTTCGTTCCTTTATCTTTATTCAGTCTGCACTTTCGTTTCCTTATTTACTCCTTCAAAAAACTCCGTATCTCCTCCAGAAAACGTTCCCCATATTTTCCGAATTTAAATTCACCTACACCGGATACGGTCAGCATCTTTGCCTTGTTTTCAGGTTTTACCCGGCACATATGTACCAATGTTTTATCCGAAAATACAATATACGGCGGCACGTTTTCTTCTCTTGCGATCTGCATGCGCAGTGCCCGCAGTTTCTCAAACAGCGCTTCCTCGCTGCTGTCCAGATAAATACCAGCCACTCCGGCTGTTTTACTTTTCTTCGGCTTCTTTTCCACGCTGCTCTTTCCAGCCGCTTCCTGTTCTTTGGCCATTTTCATAACCACGGTTTCGCCCTGTTCCAGCACTGACTGAGATTTCTGCGTAAGCTTCACAATGGAATAGCCATCATTGGTGGCAGAAAGATACCCCTGCAGCAGCAGATGGTTCATAACCTGACGCAGCCTGTGAACCGGTACGGATTCCTGTGTATGATAAAATGGATTCTCATTGAGCCGGTATTGACGGATCTTGGCGGTATTGGCACCGTGCACAGCATCCACGATCACACCTGCGCCGTAGCGCTGACCGCTGGCTTTTACGCATCCGATCAGTTCTCTGGCAATTTCTGTCACATCAATACTTTCAAATTGCGTAATACAATTAATACAATTTCCGCAATAGTTGGAGCCATATTCTCCAAAATATTTCAAAATATAATCCCGCAGACATTCATTGGTGAAGCCGTACCAGGTCATTTTCCGAAGGCGCTCATGGTCACGCTCCATAACAATCTTTCTGGTAAAATCATCCAGCTCCTGATTATCCTGGTTGTTGTCGATAAACCACTGATTCGTCACCACATCCTGCCCACTGTAATACAAAATACATTCCCCAGGCTCTCCATCACGGCTGCACCGGCCGATTTCCTGATAAAATGCCTCCAGACTTTTGGGCATATTATAATGAATGACATAGCGAACGTTGGATTTATCGATTCCCATGCCAAATGCATTGGTTGCCACCATGATCTGACAGCGGTCATAAATAAAATCATCCTGATTCTGCCTCCGCTCCTGGTCACTCAGCCCCGCATGATAACGGGTCACCAGAAATCCATCCGCCCGCAGACGGTCACTGACTTCTTCCACCAGTTTTCTGGTCAGACAGTAAACAATCCCGCACTGCCCCGGATGTGTTTCCACAAAATTTTTCAGAGCAGCATATTTATTCACCGGCGTCTGCACACCCAGAAACAGATTGGGTCGGTCATATCCGGTGGTCACCATCAGTGGATTCTGAAGCATGAGAATATCAATAATATCTTCCCTTACTTCCTTCGTTGCCGTGGCAGTGAAAGCACTCACCACTGGCCGGTTGGGCAATTTACGGATAAAATCCACGATTTTCAGGTAATTGGGGCGAAAATCCTGTCCCCACTGGGATACACAATGGGCCTCATCCACCGCCACCATGGAAATCTTGACGTTTAAAGCAAAATCCAGAAATACGTCTGTCACCAGCCGCTCCGGTGCCACATAAATAATAGGATACCGTCCCTGTCTGGCATAGGCCAGCGCCTTATAATACTGATTAACCGTCAGCGAACTGTTCAGATAGGCCGCATGAATACCGGCCTGATTCAGCGCTGCCACCTGATCCTTCATCAACGAAATAAGAGGGGAGATCACCAGAGTAATGCCATCCATCATCAGTGCAGGAATCTGAAAACACAGGGATTTGCCCGAACCTGTGGGCATAATCCCAAACACATCCCTTCCACTTAAAATGGCATCAATCAGCGGCTCCTGCCCCTCTCGAAATGTATCATATCCAAAATACTGTTTCAGTACTTTATATTTGTCCATAGATTACGCTTCCACTGCCTCTCCCATGGCCTGCAGCCATTCTACTGCCAGCTTTTCACCGGCTTTTGCTGCCTTGCGGATCCAGAAAAGTGCCTTTTCGTGGTCCTTTTCCACACCCTGTCCTTCTTCATATAACTCACCCACACGAAACTCTGCCACAGCCATTCCTGCATCTGCAGCCTTCTGATACCATTTAAACGCTTCCTGTAAATCCTTTTCTACTGCAGTACCAAAAAAATACATATTGCCGGTTACAAACATGGCCGGCGCATAATTCTGCTCTGCCGCTTTCTGATACCACTTAAACGCTTCCTGCGGATTCTCTTCCACCTCAAAGCCAAAATACAGGCAATCTGCGTATACATACTGCTCTTCCGGTGTCACCGGATTGGTATTAATCTTCATATCCTATTGCTCCCCTCTTATGATAAAACTCAATGTCTTCGTTTATATTCAATCCAAAGTACATAAATCAGAGCTGCTGCAACTACCAGCAGCGGATATGCACTGATGAGACGCACCAGCCAGGTACCTGCCGCCAAAAACAGCAGAAGTATTACAAATCCAATGAGAAAACAGCCTTTTTCACCGGTAACAAAAGAAAAAATCTTACCTGCACCGCTGCCTTCTTCACCATCTGCTGCACTATTTCTCCCGCGGTTTAAAGAACCTGTATCTGCGTACTTTTCTTCCTCGTAAGCAGCATCCTCACTGCCTTCATACACACCGTATTCTGCCTCATAAACATCAATAATCGTATGGGCGATCATCTCCGGCGGTCCCAGTTCCTCAATGACCACTTCTTCTGACTGTCCGGTTTCCTGCGCACGCTCTGTAATATACTTCCGATAATAATCTGCTTTCTCGGAAACCAGACGCCCCGGAACTCTGCCTACCAGTGAATCCGTAAGAAGATTGATAAATTCCCGTCTGCTCATATATTCACACCTTTCGTCCGGTCAGAAGAAACCCCTTCTCCTGACTACTAACACTCATTATATCACATTTCACAATTATCGTAAACCAGTATCTTGTATCACACAGCTTATTTTTTTGCAATTTTGTAACGATTCAGCCAAGCATGACTGTGCGCCCTTTCGCATGTGTTTCGAAGAAAATTATGAATATCTGCTGAATTTATTCAAAACTGTTCAGCCCCTGCTGAACGGCTACTTTTTCGCATAAAGGGATGTCTGTAAAATGACCACAGCAGCTGCGCACACATGAAACACCAGATGACCGGTTCGCAGATGAT
>JBGVFN010000198.1:0-3338 GCA_045121095.1 Lachnospiraceae bacterium
AAGGCGGATTTGTGGTTTCTTATCCAGATCTGCCTGGTTGTATCACTTGCGGAGAGACAAGGGAGAGTGCAGTAGTAAATGCATTAGATGCGAAAAAGGCATGGCTTGAAGCATATTTTCAAAATAATGATTGCGAAGGAATCTCAACGCAGTTATAATGAAGTGGCAACAAACTGGCAACAAAAAATCAGCAAGCCAAAATAATATATGTAACAGAGATAAAATACCGGCAGAAAAGAGATAAAAACTAAACATATATGTTTAGAGATGCCTTCGAATTTGCCGAGTTCGAATAATAGATACAAAGCCGGGAAGACACAGAAATGTGAACTTCCCGGCTTTTTCTTATTTACTTCTTGACCTTTCCGCAGCGTCAATATGTAAGCGCTTAATTCTTGGGTAACTATACATTTGCCATTTTGCAGTTCATAATGATTGATAGTAAATAGTTTTTTACTCCACTTCGCAGATAGGAAGTGGACAGTTACTATATTTGGAGGTTTCATTATGAGCAGTAAACGTGCCCCAGGGCGTTCCCTGGATGAATGGATGGAACTGGTGATCCAGTGCAGACAGAGCGGGCTTACTGATGCCGCATGGTGTAATGAACACGGGATCTCTCCCAGCTGTTTTTATAATGCGGTCACACGTCTGCGTAAAAAGGCCTGTCAGATCCCAGAACCAGCTGGCAAAGCCAGTACCCTTGATCTTACATCCCACAAACAGGATGTGGTTCAGATCGCTATAGAACCGGAAACTTCTCCGGCAGAACTGGTTTCAGATAAAGATAACCGTTCTATGTACCTTGATAATCCACATACGATTGAGATCGAAGCCAGAGGACTGATGATCCGGATGAATAATACTGTCCATCCTTCGCTCCTGAAGATCCTGATGGACGCGCTGAAGGAGCCATTATGTTAGCGGATATTTCAAATGTCGATGCCATTTATATCGTCTGTGGAAGAACAGACATGCGTAAATCTATTGATGGCTTATGTGCGATCATCCAGGATCAGTTTTCCATGGAGATCGACCATGCACTCTATCTTTTCTGTGGACGGAAATGTGACAGGATAAAAGCCATCTTAAAAGAACCGGATGGGATCGTTATGATCTATAAACGGCTGACAGCCCAGGGGTCTTACCGGTGGCCGAGAGATAAGTCAGAAGTCCGGAACCTCACATGGAGGGAATTCGACTGGCTGATGTCAGGCATCGATATTGAGCAGCCAAAAGCGATCAGAACATCCTGTGCAAGGCAGTAAAACTGCACATAAAACAACCCGTTTTTTCTGTATTTTCGGCATTTTCAGGGCACACTGTTTTCCCGTTGTACTGGCAGTCCAGTCTGTTTTCTGATATAATAAAGATACCAAAAACAGGAGGAAAAAACAGTGGCAG
Source organism: Lachnospiraceae bacterium (assembly GCA_045121095.1). Taxonomy (GTDB): domain Bacteria; phylum Bacillota; class Clostridia; order Lachnospirales; family Lachnospiraceae; genus TWA4. The sequence goes on from JBGVFN010000198.1 coordinate 1,405, forward strand.
ACAGTTCCAAAGATATCCAGCTGCGAGAGCTGAAAGACGTGATCATGGACCTGAAAAATTCAATAAAAACTCTTCAGGCAACTGTCGATGCCGGAAACAAACGGGAAGAAGCCCTTATACAGGAACGTGACAACCTGAAAGAAGAAGTGGAACTTCTCCGCAAAAAACTTTTTGGCACTTCCAGCGAAAAACGCTCCACTGATCTTCCGGGACAGCTGAACCTTTTCAATGAAGCGGAAATGGAACAGGATCCTGCAGCCGCTGAAGCCGAAGAGATGGCAGCACAGCTTTCCGGGAAAAAGAGAAAAGCCCGCGCAGCAAATGCAGAACGTTTTAAAGGCCTGCCCGTAAAAAAGGAATATCTTGATATCCCGGAAGAGGAAAGGTTCTGCCCGGTCTGTAATGCCCCATTGGAAAAGATCGGTGAAGAGTTCGTGCGCCGTGAATTGGTCTTTATACCGGCAAAGCTGAAAGTCATTGAATACTACAGCATCAGCTATAAATGCCCGGAATGCAGCAAACGTGATCTTCCTGTTATCAAAAAAGGAAAAGACGGAAAACCGCATATGCTCTATGGGATGGCTTCGGCAGGAACAGTTGCATGGGTGATGTACCAGAAGTTCTGCAACAGCCTGCCTTATTGCCGTCAGGAAAAAGACTGGAAGCAGTATGGTGCGTCCATCACAAGGGCGACCATGGCAAACTGGGTCATCCTCAATTCAGATGCATTTTTCCGTCCGATGTATGAATACTTCCACCGGAAACTGCTGGAGCGGGAATTCGCAATGGCAGACGAAACACCCCTGCAGGTACTGCATGAACCAGGACGCCGGGCCCAGTCAAAATCCTACATGTGGCTTTTCCGCAGCGGGGAAGATGGAGGAGTACCGATCATCCTTTATAAATACTCGGAAACCCGTGCCGGAGACAATGCGGTTGAATTCCTTCAGGGATTCAAAGGCTACCTGATGTGCGATGGGTACAGCGGGTACAACAAAGTGCCGGATGCAAAGCGTACAGCCTGCTGGGCACATATACGCAGGTACCTGGTGGATGCAGTCCCGAAAGGCAAAAACCTGGATTATAGCCAGCCGGCTGTGCAGGGTATCCTGTATATAGACCGTCTCTTCCGTTTGGAAGAAACGATCAAAGCCAAAAGCACAACCTTCGATTCTCTCAAAAAAGCACGCCTTGAAAAAGAAGTGCCTGTCATTGAGGGCTTTTTGTCGTGGCTTGACTTGCAGAAACCTATCCGGGGATCCCGGATGGATAAGGCAGTCACCTATATCCAGAACCGCCGGACCTATCTTATGACCTATCTGGAAGATGGCAGATGCAGCTTTTCTAATAATCTCAGCGAGAATGCGATCCGCCCATTCACGGTAGGCCGTAAAAACTGGCTGTTCTGTGATACTCCGAACGGTGCACAGGCCAGTGCCATTGTATATACCATGGTAGAAATGGCGAAGGCAAATGGAGTAAACGTCTATCACTATCTGACCTACCTGTTAGAGAAACAGCCTAATGATAGTATGAGTGACGAAGAACTGGATCAGCTGGCACCATGGAACGAAGATGTCAAAGCAGAACTCAGGCGCCGGGTAGAAAGCTCCGACGAATAATCAATCATATGTGAATTGTCAAGGTACTCCGACTGCAGAAAAGTAGTCGGATATTTTTCTAGCGACACCTGAAAATTAAGCGCTTACGACAAGGAAAAGATCAAACGTAATATGAAAATTATTGATGATATTAACCTTGAAGCTAAAGAAGAAATGCTAGGATGAAAAAACAGGAGGAATGCGTTTGGATACGAAAAAATTTGATTATACAGATTTAATTGATATGGACTGTAAAAATCAGACTGCTAAATTATTGGAGAATTATTTTCATAGAATGCGAGGAGAATACGATTCCATTGTTGCAGTTGAAGA
>JBGVFN010000199.1:0-3272 GCA_045121095.1 Lachnospiraceae bacterium
TAATTGAAAAAATAACCGTCCACGAAGCTGTTAAGGGCGAGGACGGAAGCCGTGAGCAGGAAGTAGAAATCTACTACCGCTTTATCGGCAAAATCGATTGACCTTTCTTTTTTACCCAACAATATCTTTAATTAAGGGAAATGGGAGTCTCTGCACCCAATATTAATACTCTTATTCTAATAAGTGAGAAATTTAATATTCCAGTTGACGAAATGTTAAAACCAAGAGACGTTGTTGAAAAAAATGATAATAAAAAAACTCCTCTTAAAAAAGATAGAAATTATAGTATTGTATTTCTGGTTATTGGCATTTTAGGATTAATAAGTACACCTTTCTTTGCAGAGTGGCAACAGAGAAAAAATATGGAACTTTTTAAAACAGCTTATGAGCATTCATATGACTACATTTTTGAATATCCGCTATTCATCATTTTAATGTTAGCGTTGATGTTCATAGGTTTAGGTATATATATAATTTCAAAGAAAAAAGCAGTCAATTCGATGAGAAAAAACGATTAGTTTTTTGACCATGTTGGTACTCAGCGTAGTGACAATGTTACCTGCAAAAGTAATGGCTGCAGAATATCCGCATAAAAACAGTGAAGTAAAGCATGTAAAATTGAGGCGATATCGGGAACAGTCAAAGATAGAAAGGTCATTTCGCTGGTTCATAATACCTGAATGTCGGGGCAATGGAAGATGGTGGCTTCCATGCGACAACAGAAGGTGTACCGTAAGGAGGGCCGTTAAGTCCGTTGTGTGGGAACGTCATGCTGAATTCGGCACTGACCAAAACAATAATAGTGGACAAACTAGGATATCCATCCATGTCAGCCCACTATCTGAAAGTGCGTATAAACTATTGAACCGCCTTTTGGTACCGAACGGTATGCCGGGTGGTGTGGAAGGGTGACTAATCATCCCCCTATCCGATACCAATGTAAAATACATTCATCGGCCAGTTCCAGCATTTCATTCCACTGGGAAGCGGCACTGTCATCATATATTCCGATTACATAATATCCCGCATTTTTCGCTGTTTTAGCAGCGTAGAGTGCATCTTCGTAAACGGCGGTTTCCTGGGGACTGGCTCCCAGTTTTTTGGCTGCTGCGTCATAGATATCCGGTTTGGATTTTCCGATTCCGATGGTTTCACAGGAAAGCAGGAATTCAAAATATTCCAATATTCTCAGTCGGTGCAGGCAGGTTTTCATTAAAGGTTCTGCTGTAGCAGAAGCGACACACATTCGTACTCCGTTTATTTGAAGTTTGCGCAGGTAATCCTGTACTCCGTTTTTTAGCGGGATATCGAATTGATAATGGGTGTCCATTAATTGGTTCATTTCACCAACGATTTCTTCAACCGTTCCGGGCAAGCCAAATTTCTGAATAAATAAAGCGGCGGATTCTTCCATGGTCATGGGTCGGATGCGGTCTAATATGGAGGAAGGAACGTGAGAAATTCCTTGATCTTTCAGGTATTCTACAGCGAGATTCTGCCAGTATTTCATAGAGTCTACCAATGTGCCGTCCATATCAAAAATGGCAAAAGGGTGAAAGGTTTTATTGGGATTATTCATGGCGGCTTACCATATCACTTGCCAGAGTCCGCAGCTGGGCAGTTGCTTTGCCCGGGTCTTCTGCTGCAAAAATGGCAGAGATAACGGCTACACCGTCTACGCCGCTGCCGGAGAGCTGCATCAGATTTGCTGCATGAATGCCGCCGATGGCAACTACAGGGATTTGAACGGCGCTGCGGATTTCCTGCAGCTTTTCAATGGTCAGGTTTCGCGCATTTTTCTTAGTGCTGGTGCCGAAAACAGCGCCGACACCAATATAATCTGCCCCCGCTTTTTCGGCGGCAATTGCTTCCTCTACAGTACCAGCGGAAATCCCCAGAATTTTGTCAGGACCGATCATGGCACGGATATCCCGGCCTTTGATATCAGACTGGCCAACATGAACACCATCTGCATCGCACTGTAAAGCGATTTCCACACTGTCATTGACTACAAAAGGAACGTGATATCTGGAACAAAGAGCCTGTAATTGTGCTGCTTCCTGCTCAAAGGCAGCTTCGTTCAGGTCTTTTTCGCGAATCTGCAGGAAAGTAGCGCCATTTTCCAACACTTTTTCACAGACAGAAAGCAACGTTTCGCCTTCTTTTAACCACATCTGGTCAGTTATGGCATATAATAGCATGGAATTGCGAATTTCTTCTTTAGTAAATTTCATATCGAACATCCTCCAATAATTGTTTTTCAGTCAAGTTAAAAACGGCATCGATCAAATCGGTGCGGAAGGCAGCATTGCCAGTTCCATTTTTCAGGCGGCGTTTTTCGGCCAGTTCACCGCTAACCCCCATGGCAGCCATAGCCGCACAGGCAGCAGTAAAACAATCCTCTGGCATGGCGCCGCAAAAGGCACCGATCAATGCGGTCAACATACAGCCGCTTCCAGTAATACGGGCCATGGTGGCACATCCATTTCGCAGAACTACCGTTTGATTTCCGTTGGAAATCACGTCCAATTTTCCGGAAATGGCAATGATACTGCCGGTACGCCGGGCCAGGAGCTTGATCATTTCTATGGATTCAGGCAGATTTTCCTCAGAAATAACATCCAAAGCACTGACATCAACACCACTTCCTGTAACCTGTTCGCCTGCCAGACTGCGAATTTCAGAGGCATTGCCGCGGATAACAGAAAAATGCACTTCTTTCAGCAATTTGCGGGCTGTTTCGCGGCGCAAACTGGTATTGCCTGCTGCCACCGGATCAAGAATAACCGGTTTTGCCAGTTTATTAGCCTGTTTTCCAGCAAGAACCATGGCATCGGCATTTTCAATGGCACCCATATTGCAGACAAGGGCCTGTACACCACACACGGCTTCCTCCACTTCACGAATATCATGGGCCATGGAAGGAGAGCCTCCCGCTGCCAAAATCATATTGGCACAGTCATTTACCGTTACAAAATTGGTAATACACTGAACAAGCGGTGCATTGTTTTGTACGCAGTGCAATGCTTTTGCGAAGTCAATAATGAAATCTTTTTTAATCATGGTATTTTTTCCTCTTTTGGAGTTTAGTACTACAGCGAACTTTACTTAGGTATTAATTGGACTTTTATAAAAACGTAAATGGCGGAATTACAGAGCTACATTGCTAAGGAGACCTTTGGTCAAACGTCGGCACTTAACGAGCGGCTTTCTGTAAAGAAAGACGAGAGTTTAGTGTCCGCTACGTTTGGGCAGAGCGAGAGCGCGTCTCC
>JBGVFN010000200.1:0-5674 GCA_045121095.1 Lachnospiraceae bacterium
AAGTAGTCTCGGCGAATGTCAGTATTTTTCATACGTTTGAAATAAAGGTGTTTTGTATAAACGTACAATCGGAATTTGGAGTGGAGAATAAGATGAATATTAGACTGGCTGTAACAGATGATTTAAATAATATCGCTGAAGTATATAGATATAATCATATAAATACATACAAAGGGCTGCTTTCTGATAAATACCTTTCAAACCTTACTTTAGATTATTGTAGAGATAAATGGGAGAAATACGCTGAGGACACCAGAAAAAAGATATGGGTAGCTTATGAAGCTGACATTTTTCTTGGATTTGTAGCTGGAATGGAGGACTCGCAATTGCCGGATACATGGTATCTCGACTCTCTTCATGTGACAGAAAGAGCTCGTGGAAAAGGTATTGGAACTGCCCTTATTAAAACAATAGGTAAATACGCAAATGAAAACAATTATGCAAAAATGAGCATCTGTATCGTTCAAGGAAATGATAGCGCAAGTAATTTATATAAAAAACTTGGTGCAGAACATTTTTCGTATTTTTGTGATGATTTTTGTGGTACTGTTTCTGACTCTGAAAAATTGTTATGGAAGAATCTAAAAATTTTTGAATGATGTTTAGGCTTTATCAACTTCCAGTTTGTAGAACTAGAGAAATCAGCAATTGTTGTTGATTTCATGAGCTGTCACCAGACTGCTCACACTTACTGACACAGGTCTGCTCAGTTTTCTGTCATTGAAGTCTTGTGAGTTTCCGCCCGGAAACCGGGCGGTATCGTATCAGATTCCATTGAGCCTGAGCATTTCATGATCTACGACATATTTGATCATATAATCATCGATCAGTCTTTTTTGTTGCTGGCAGCCATACATCAGTGCTTTTTCACAGATCCGGTTGATCATCCGTGGGATACCGGTCGAGATCTTGTAGATCTCATCAACAGCTTTCTCGGTAAAGATCTCCTGTGGACTTTCTGAGTACTCCATATGGCTGCGTATATATTTTTCTGTTTCTGCACGGTTCAGATGCGGGAGTGTACAGTACATATCAATCCTCTGACGGATTGCTGCATATCTTTGCAGTTTCAGCTTACATTCCCACAGCTCTGTCTGACCAACAAGGACAACAGCCATGGGACTTACCGAATCAAACTTATAATTAAGAAGAAACCGGAATTCTTCCAGTGTTTCTTTTTCGATCAGATGTGCTTCATCAAGTACACAGACTACCTTTTTGTGCTGTACTCCCCGGATGATCTCGATCTCCTGTTGAAGCTGACGTTTGGAGTCCCCACGATAAAATCTGGCTTCCAGACCCAGCTGGTCCAGCAGCCCTTTGTAAAACCAGCGCGGAGTCAGCTTAGAATCCGAAAGGTACAGCACGATATATTCATCCCTCGGCAGTTCGGCTGAGAAGCGCCGTATCAGGGTGGATTTCCCACATCCGGGATCTGCAGTTACAACTGCAAACATCTGGCGGTCTGCGATATAAGCCAGACGCCCCAGTGTTTCCCGGAAGGCATCCGATTCATAAAGTCTGTCAGCAGGGATATCCCTTACAAACGGTGTGTGTACCATACCAAAGTATGACTCATACATTTGTTTTTCCCTCCTTCCTGAAAGAAGCAAAGGAAATGGCATCTGCTTTCTGCGCCTGTGTCTCTTTGTGACGTTTTTCCAGGGCATCAAGAAAACGGGAAGTTTCCGCTTCCTGTGCCAGCATGGCCGCCGGAAGGGACGGTTTTTTATCGCAGTATTCACCGATCTGAACCGGTCTTGCAGTAAAAGGTTCAAATCCCGGATAAGAGATGGTGAGTGTTTCCGGTGCCGCCGGATCATAAGAGATCTGTACTTTATAACCGCTCAGGGCAGGTTTTGTTTCATAACGCTGTCCACGGAAGCTGATACAGCCGCCTTTATCTACTTTTCGTTCTTCATGGTGCAGGAATGCTTCTGCCACCACGGAAACATCCAGATAAGTAAGCGGACGGCTGTCACGGTTCCATTCCTGAACCGGTGAGATACCGGATTCCGGAACAGAGGCACCAAGGCTTTCATAGTATTCTTTGATGCCGTCATGCGGTTTCTGATGATAATACTCATCAAGGAATATCAGCCAGAGGCGGTTCAGATCATCCAGCGACCGGATATTTTTCAGCTTTGCTTCCCTGTTAAAGGCATCCACGACCTGGTGGAACTTTTCAATCTTCCCTTTACTGCGGCCGCTTTTGACCGGACAATGCCGGATCCGGATGCCGAGCTTTGAAAGTGAGAGTCTTACCTGTTTTGCCACGTACTGCGAACCATTATCAAAGTAACAGGCATCAAACTTTCCATGGCGCAGGATAGCCTGATGGAACGTATCTTCCACGATCATTTCTTCCTGGTTATCATAAAAACGGGAAGAAAGTATAAATCTGGAATGGTCATCGATCGCAGAAGAAAGGTATGTCTGTACCTTTGCGCCATTCTTCCCAATGGGAAGTTTGGGACCATACTTGATATCCCCCTGCACCAGCATCATGCGGTGTGGTTTACAAAAGCGTTTTGCAGAACTTTCCCGTGCATCCCTGTACATTTCCATATGTTCACGGCCGAATCCTGCACGGTAAAGATGCCGTTCCAGAGTAGAGCGTTTCAGTACCCCGGGAGAAACATGTCCTTCCAGTTCCAGGATCAGGATGATCTGTGCAACCGAGCGTTCCGGTACTTCTTTTCTCAGCTGGATCGCCTGTTCCAACAGAAAATCAAAGTTTTCCGGAAGCATCTGGGAACGCTGTTTTTTTCGGGTGGCAGGTTTTAGTCCGGAGAATTCCCCGGTCTTATAAGCTTTTTCATAACGGTACAGGGAACGGACGGAAATATCATTTTCATCAGCGATCCTTTTTCTGAGCTGAAGTCTTTTGGCATCGTCCATGTCCTCACGCAGAAGCGGTGCGATCAGCTGGAACCGGTGGAGTGCTTCCTGTTCTTCCCATTTTTGAATGATCTTCGTATTCTTGTTCATCGTATAGTGACCTCCTTTTGAGAACACTATACAGAAAGAATCTGTGACAGACGAACGAAAACAGGTGCATCCGTCACCGGTAAAATGCAGGCAGGAACCCACCGCTGTTATAGATGATGCGCAGGATACGCTCCAGCCAGTTCCGGTATTGCTGTTTTATAGTTTCGATTAATGATAATCCGGAAAAAAGGATAGCATCGCCCAGACCAAGGACACTGTATCCTGCATTTCTGAGATGTCCTTCTATGTTGGGACGGTTCAGAAGGAACCACCGGAGCCAGCGCTGCATGGTAGAGGCACTGGGATAATCCTCAGAATCCGCATCATCCGGAGTAACAACACCATCAAGTACTCCACAGATGACTTCAGCAGCATAATGCTTGTGCGGTGCAACAACATCAGGGAGTTCGTTATGATAAGCATGGCATTCACTGCACCTTAACCTGCGGATCAGGAGATGGTCTTTCTGTCCGCCTTCCTGTCTGCAGATACGGATACGGGAATCACGATATTTTAATTCATTACCACACAGGGGACACACCGGCGTTTTACCATTACTCTTTACAAAAAACACCGGAATCCTCATTGCGGATCAGTGTGTAGTCTGATATAATAACCATGGTTTAGTGACCAGGGTCTCAGAGTACACGACTTGTTAGGGAGGGTGCTCTGGGACCTTTTCCTTTCTGTAAACTGTTGTCAGTATACAGGTCAGTCCAGAGACAGGCAAGTAGATCATGATTGTGTTATTTTAAGAAATCAACAACAAGCAATTATGAGGAAAAATGCAAATACGAAAATATATAACTTCCGACTGTGAACAATTAGCAGAATTATTTTATCAAACTGTTCATAGTGTTAATGCGAAAGATTATACAAAAGAACAGTTAGATGTGTGGGCAACTGGTACAATTGATTTGCAAGAATGGGATAAATCATTTTTGAAACATCTTACGATTGTTGCAATAGAGAATAATGAAATTATTGGTTTTGGAGATATTGATGAATCTGGCTATTTGGATAGATTATTTGTTCATAGAGAACATCAAAGGGAAGGAATTGCTTCGGCAATATGTGATAAATTGGAACAGGCAGTAGGCAAAAGAAAAATTACCACTCATTCATCTATTACTGCCAGACCATTCTTTGAACATCGAGGATACCGTGTTATCAGAGAACAAACAGTCATTAGAAATGAAATAGCATTAACGAATTTTATTATGGAGAAATAAACAGATTCAGATTGTTGGAGGATAATTCGTATGCTTAAGATTACTACACCCTGTTTTGTTGAGGGCGGATGGATACCTGATTTTAACTCAGGATTTGGAGAAGACAAATCTCCGGAATTACATATAGAGGGAATTATCGCAGAAGCAGAAACGATGGTTATTACTTTGGATGATCTCAGTCATCCTTTAGAACCGGGATATAATCATTGGGTAGCTTGGAATATTGCGCCTACAAAAATCATACCAGGTGGCATTGTCAAGGGAAGCATTATTGAAAACCCGATACATATCGAGCAAGGAATCGCATATGGAAAACACTGTTATCGCGGTCCAAAGCCTCCGTTCAACTGGAATCATGAGTATTTGTTTACACTTTATACTCTTGATTGCACATTAGAGGCTAACGAAAAGTCAAAGAAAGAAGATATTCTTAAATTAGCAGAAGGTCATATCCTTCAAAAAGCTGAACTCAGAGGAAGATATCAGCGCAAACATCGATGATGTAATGCATCTGTTTTATCTATGCAGAAAACTCGACAGCTTCCTGTTTTTCAATCTCTCAACTGCAGATATAAAATGCCCAAAAGGATTAACTTATGAACCGGCAAAAATTTCTCAAACCAAACAAAAAATATAAAGAGCTAAGGCAAAAGCAGAAAGCCAAAATCTCAGATTATATGTATCAGGAAACAAACAGGTTTCTGGAAGAGAATCAGCGAATACCTGTCACAGATGAGGAATGTGAGACAGTTGTCCATCGGGTATATACCCGTATAACAGGGTTAGGTTTCTGGATTCCTTATGAAGAAGTGTATCAACAGTACAGAAAAAAGAGGCTTCATTATGCAGAACGTATTACCCAAAATGGGCTTCCGGAACATCTTCTAAAAAAGGAAAATAACACTCCAGAAAAACCCACTCTTCAGTCTACCAAAAAAAGAAGCAAAAAAAAGAAAAAAAGGAAAAAAGAAATTCCTGTACTGGATCAGGATGACCGTTTCTTTTTCATCGCCGGATATACCTCCGGGGGTGCCCCTTATGGGGTAACATGGGAAGAAATGGGACTTGAACCTTGGGAAGAACTTGATTAACTTTTCCAAAAGCAGGGGATAAAACCCCTGCTTTCTCTGGTCAATTACAAGCTATCCCCTTCAATCCCAAAGGATTCCATCATGAGTCGAAGCTTCGATAAGATGCGGCGGCGTCTGTTCTGAACCGTTTTGCGGCTGCACCCACAAATCTGTGCCGCCTCCTTTACTGATATTTCCTCGAAAAACAGCAAATAAATCAAATATGCTTCATCTTCTGGCAGCTCATCCAAAGCCATCCGGATTTTCTCTACAAAAATATTTTTAATAGCGGTTTGTTCCAATGAAACCTCCGGTTCATAAGAACAACAGCCTTTTTCTTCCATCCCATCCAGACTGCATACACCGTACTTTTTCTTTTTT
>JBGVFN010000201.1:0-10653 GCA_045121095.1 Lachnospiraceae bacterium
GTCATTTTCCGCGTAGTTTTCTTATGTAGGGAACCTGGAAGTAGAAAGACTATCAGTTTAGTTTTATTTGAAACATGGGGACATACCTTTCATATGCACGCTATGTTTGTTGAAAACATTATTATGTTTATTCCGTTTGGCGTCTTGCTACCGATACTGTTTAGAGAATTCAGAAATGGATGGTTATGTGTGCTGACTGGATTTATTTGCTCTTGTAGCATTGAGATAGTGCAGCATATTACTCAAACCGGATTTTTACAATTGGATGATGTGGTGACAAACACAACGGGTACGCTGTTGGGATGGTTTATATGGCGTGCATGGAAAGTGACCAGAAAAATATGAACACGATGGGACTCAATTGCCATTGCATTAAGGTATGTCCGATAAAAGCAGCACGAGCATAGGAAGGAGAGATATGAACACAACATTACTTATCATGGCCGCCGGAATCGGCAGCCGATTTGGAACAGGAATAAAACAGTTGGAGCCGGTCGATGATGCAAACCATATCATCATGGACTACTCAATCCACGATGCGATTGAGGCTGGTTTCAATCATGTGGTATTTATCATCCGTAAGGATATCGAGAAGGAATTCAAAGAGGTCATCGGTGATCGTATTGCCTCTATTTGTTCTTCTCATAATGTAACTGTGGACTATGCTTTCCAGAATATCAACGATATTCCGGGAGAACTTCCGGCAGACCGTACAAAGCCGTGGGGAACTGGACAGGCTGTGCTTGCAGCAAAGAGCGTAATAAAGACCCCGTTCATTGTGATCAATGCAGATGATTACTATGGCAAGGAAGGCTTCAAGGCTGTACACGAGTATCTGGTGAATGGCGGTAAGTCCTGCATGGCAGGTTTCGTTTTGAAGAACACTTTGTCCGATAACGGCGGTGTGACTCGCGGTATCTGCAAGATGGACGAGGATAACAACTTGACGGAGGTTGTGGAGACAAAGAACATCGTGAAGACTGTAGATGGTGCAGAAGCAGACGGTGTGGCTGTTGATGTGAATTCTCTTGTTTCTATGAACATGTGGGGATTGACTCCGGAGTTCTTGGATGTACTGGAAGAAGGCTTCAAAGAGTTCTTTGAGAAAGAAGTATCGGATAATCCTCAGAAAGCCGAGTATTTGATTCCTATCTTTATTGGAGAATTATTGGAGCAGGGTAAGATGTCCGTAAAGGTTCTGAAGACCAATGACACTTGGTACGGAATGACCTACCACGAAGATGTCGTAGCCGTAAAGGACAGCTTCAAGAAAATGTTAGAAAAAGGCGTGTACAGGGCTGACCTGTTCGGTGATCTGTAAACTACGATGAAAGAATCGATTGATTTACTAGGGAAGATCCTCACCAACATCTTGACTGCTCTCTACGAGCCATTTGGTTTCTCGCTTCTGCTTTCCTTTTTGGCTATGTTTTTCTATCTGTATGCGTATGAGCCTACCGCAGCCGGCAAAGGCTGGAAGAATGCCATAGTGACCTGGTATCAAAAATTCAAGGGGAGTGTGTTCTTCAGAAAACTATTCTTCCTGGCCTTTGTGACTTCACTTATTCTGTTCCGAACCTTGTTAAACCGTCAGCTGTGGATGAACCCGTTATCCGATGTCATGGGCGGTTGGGGCATCTGGGAGACTGTGAACGGAGAGCGACAGCTGACCACCGAGTGCATCGAGAATGTAATCATGATGGTGCCGTTTAGTTCTGTAGTGATGTGGACATTCGAAGAAAAGATAGGAAACGGCTGGAAGAAGATACTGTGGTATAGCGGAAGGATCGCATTTATCTTTTCGATAAGCATTGAGATGCTACAGCTTCTACTACGGCTAGGAACATTCCAACTATCAGATATCTTTTATAACACAGTAGGTGGAATGATTGGCGGATTGATATATTGTGCGGTGATGAAGGCAAGAAGGCATCTGTAAAAAGGGTTGGAATTGTGATATACTGGGAGCGGAAGCTCCCTACGCTGCTCTGATAATCACACACCTCTTCGTGGTGAGCAGCAGGCAACGATCTAAGGATTGGCTGAGATGTGAAAACTAATGACATTGAAATTACAAGAATTATTCTTGGTTGAATATGGTACGTAGGAGAAATTCTATGAAATACTCAGAGCAAACACTTCAAAATTGGACAGCTCCGCTATCTCAAACAGAGGAACAGAGAGCAGAGAATACCATTAAAATGATTAGAAATGCCATCAATTCTTGCAATGAATTAAAAACGATGGATATTGATATCTTTATACAGGGATCCTATGCAAATAACACTAACGTTCGTTCAGAAAGCGATGTGGATGTTTGTGTTATGCTTAGAGATACATTTCACACAGACTATGCTCAAGGAAAAGGGAGAGAAGATTACGGGTTTAAAGCATCGGATTTTACTTTTCAAGAGTATCGTAACTTGGTGAAAAAAGCTCTCCAAGATAAATTTAGAACAGAGTATGTTTATGACGGAAACAAGTCTCTTAAAATAGATGAAAATACCTATCATGTAAAAGCAGATGTGGTTCCTTCTTTTCAATTAAGAAACTATTATTATGAGAATAGCCTAGATCCAAACAAGTACATAGAGGGTGTTTGGCTTCAAGCTAAGACAGGAGAGATAGTAAAAAACTACCCTAAAAGACATAAGGCAAATGGCATAGCCAAGAATAATAATACGAGTTATCAGTATAAGAAACTTGTTCGTATAATGAAGCATATCAAAAATGAGATGGTCGAGGACAAAAAAACAGATGGTGATAAGATAACATCGTTTTTAGTGGAGTGCCTTGTGTATCATGTGCCTAACAATGTGATAACTGGATATAGCACATGGACTGAAACGATAAAGCAGGCAATAATATACTTGTATAATGAAATTAAAGATGGTCATCACACGGAGTGGTGTGAAGTAAGTGACATGCTCTATCTATTCCGAAATAGAAAATGGACCGATGAAGATGCAAAACAATGGTTGGTTACCGCTTGGAATTATCTTGGATATGGGGAATAGAGCATGAGTGATTCGGCAAAGAAATTTATGAGTATAAGCGTGTGGATAACGATTGTCTTATTTGTTATTCGCTGCCTAATAGATTCTAGTGGAATTGCTTTAGCAATAAATCAGCGAGAGTATCTTAATTGTAGTTATTCTATTTATGGATATGCCGGAGAAGCTATAGGTGTAACCGCGATTTTTATGGCAGTATTTAATAAATGGCTTTGGAAGAAAAAGCCGTTTTATCTATTAACCGGAGAATTACCAGTTTTAGCAAAACATTATAAGGGAACAATTACTTTTGTTTGGGATGGTGTTGAACAAACAAGGAATTCAGAAATTTGGATTGATCAAACGTTTTTAAATGTATCTGTCAAACTTGGCACGAATGAAAGCACCAGTAATTCAATAACTGCGAGCATCGAAAAAGTTAACAGTGAACAGAAACTTATATACACATATCTAAATACACCAAGGGCTGAACTCCAAAATCGTAGTGCAATTCATTATGGAACAGCGATGCTTTGTGTAGATGATTCAAAAAAGTTGACTGGTAATTATTATACAAGCCGATTGACAAGAGGCTCTATGACGTTTCAAGCGGTCGAGTAAGGTTGATTATATTCCCCTCACCCCAACACAGTGCTATACTTAAACCACTAAAAAAAGGAAAGAGGTTATCACGATGCCCAGAACGAAAGGCAGCAAAAACCGTCCCAAAACCAATACTACCAAAGACTACGCAACCCAGATCGCAGAGAAGCAGGAGGCTATTGCGTCCCTGAATACGGAGATCGCATCCATCCAGAAAGCGATTGAAGAGCAGAAGAACATACTGAAAGAGAAGAAGTCTGCTTTGAAGAAAGCTGAAAAAGAGCTGACCTCTTTGGAAGCAAAAAAGGCAAAAGCGGATGCCAAGGCCGCCGAAGAAGCAAAGAAAGTTGAAGCCGAGAGTGTGGTTAAGAAGCTACTGGCCAGCGGGATGAGTGCCGATGAGATCCTCGCTAAACTGAAACAAACAAGAACCCCAAGAAAAAAATAAATGCCGTGTGTGGAACACAGGCTCCTCCGTGAGCCGAAGCACACACGGTATATTTTGAGGGCTGCTATATAGTTTATAACGAAAATAAAAGAAGAACAAAAACATAAGAAACGGAGTGTGAGAAAAATGAATTTATCAAAAATACATCATATTGCAATCATCGTATCTGACTACGAAGCCGCAAAGGATTTCTATGTGAACAAGCTGGGATTCTCTGTCATCAGAGAGAACTACCGCCCGGAGCGTAAGGACTGGAAGTTGGATCTGCGTGTTAACGAGCACACAGAGCTGGAGATTTTCGCTGAGGAAAACCCGCCGAAGCGAGTGAACCGCCCGGAAGCCTGTGGGCTGCGTCACCTTGCGTTCTGTGTTGATAGCGTGGAACAGACAGTGAATGAGCTGATGGAGGTAGGCATTGAATGTGAGCCAATCCGTGTGGATGATTACACTGGTAAGAAAATGACTTTCTTCCATGACCCGGATGGCCTGCCGCTGGAGTTACATGAGTAATTATGGGAGAGAAAAGACCATATAAAGCAAGGAAGCCCGGCGGGGGTCGAAAGAAGCTGAAGCCGGAGTACGATGCCGGGAAAAATCTGAAAGAGCAGATGGATGCTGCTGTGGTCCTTTATAATTCTGAGATGTCCTTGCAGGCCATCGGTGAGGAACTGGGATTAAATCCAATAAAGGTACGGAAGCTGCTCATCACAGCCGGCGTGTATGAATCAGAAGTGGCGGAGAAGGTACAGGATACCTTTGAAGAGTACCGAGAAATACAGAACTATAAAGATGCCATCCTCTCAACCGCAAATACTCTTCAACTTTCCAAAGCCTCCGTCACCTCGTACCTGCCATATAAAAAAGGTGTGTACTTCCCCAGTACAGAGAAAGAAAAGATTAGTGTTGGAGCAGAACGGCAGCGGAGATACAGAGCGATGAAGCGATGGAGGTCTGATCCGACAGAAGAAAACTTCTGGGGAGTGGTTGTGGGCTATGCCGGTGTGAAATTCAAAACTTACTCTGGTTTGCTATTTTCTTACGAAATTAAAAAAGGCAGGAACGGCGAGTACACGAAACAGCTGTGGATCGACCGCCGGGAGAAGAGTAAAAGTCTGGCGTGGAGTTCTATTGTTTTGGCTCTGGGAAATATTAAAGGGGAAGTAGTAGACGGCCCCAAAGCTCTGGGCGATATCCGGGGCGTAACTTACATCTACGGGATGTTCTATCGGTTCGGCTTGATTGATGTGCCAGATGAAGTGAAGGAGAAGATCGGACATCCGAAAAACCGCAAAAAATATGTTGCTATGTGCAAAAGTCTACGGTAATATGTGCCGTAACTGAGGATGTGAATCTCGGTTGGGAAGGATGGTAGCATTATAGAAAAATTGAAGGAGATGCTGGAGGAGTATTTGAAGAAAACGAAACCAGAGTATTATCCACCAGTGGAGAATCTGCTGGATCTGATCTACGAACATTATACAGAGAACAACCCAGTAGAGAAAAACACAGTTGCCGGGAAAGCCGCAAAGACCAAGGAAAAAGAACTGGAAGAGTGGCTGCGAGAACTGGAAGGAATGGATAGGCTCGTAGATGATTACGTCGGAGAAAAGATTCCACTCTGGGAGAAGATCATGGACCGGCAGGGAACGGTGTGCTGTGCATGGGAGAAGACCGCTTTTGAGGAAGGTCTGAAAGTCGGGATACGACTCATGATGGAAGTGTGTAGTTTGTGACGAAAATAAAATGAACTCCTGGAGTTCAAAAAAGGAGGGTGTAAAAATTCTTGTGTCTATGGAAAGTAAATCTTTCTGATAAGAAATAGATATGTAAAATTTTGCTGTCGAATTAATGATTATGCGGCTGTCGAATATATCTTTGTACTTACAGTATTGCCATGTAGGAAAATTATATACATCATTTTCGATTTTTTTGCATGACAAGTAAGGCATCATGATTATTGCCTTTTGTGGGCTCTGCCCACACCCGACCTCTGGAATAGGATCGGAAATTTCTGGCAATAATATAAATGCCGAAGGAATAGACAGAGAGCAGGAATGAGGGGCTTAAAAGAGCTTCCCCATTCCTGCTTTTCTTTTCTCTTACAGATAAGCAGTAAGCCGTTCTCCGTAAAGGACTATCAGCTGATTCAATACCTGATCCCAGTTCCGGTATCTCTGCGTCCACTTTTTGACTACGTTCTCGCTGGCAAGATACAGCATCTTTTCCAATGCAGAATCGCTTGGGAATACGCTTTTCGTTTTCGTGACTTTCCGATACTGGCGGTTCAATCCTTCTATGATATTTGTCGTGTACATAATGCGTCTGATATCATTAGAAAACTGGAAAAAGGAACTTACATCTTCCCAATTATTTTCCCAGTTACTGATCGCGTACGGATATTTCTTCCCCCATTTTTCTTTCATGTTCTCCAGCTCGGTTAAAGCGGCTGTTTCGTTCGGAGCATTGTACACTTCTTTGAAATCCGAGGAAAACTTTTTCAGATCATTATAATTTACATATTTGAAAGAATTGCGTAGCATATGGATCACACATCTCTGGATCTCTGCCTGCGGATAAACTGCCTGAATAGCTTCTTTAAAACCCGGAAGACCATCCACGCAGAAGAAAAGGACATCTTTTACTCCGCGGTTCTTAAGATCATTAAGCATCCCAAGCCAGAACTTGCTGGTTTCATTTGCGCCTACTGTGATGCTGAGGATATCTTTATATCCTTCCACTGTAACGCCAAGAACTACATACGCAGCACGACTCAGGATTCTGCCATCCTCACGTACTTTATAATGAATACAGTCCATAAAGACAAACGGATAAACCGGGTTCAGAGGACGGGACTGCCATTCCTTAACCTGAGGAAGTATTTTGTCTGTGATCTTGCTGACCATTTCAGCTGATAGCTCAATTCCATAAAGATCCTGGAGCTGGTCGTGGATGTCACGTGTACTCATACCACGGGCATATAAAGATATCACTTTTTCCTCAATCCCGGAAATATCTCTCTGGTATTTAGGAATGAGTTTTGGTTCAAACTCACCGTTACGGTCTCTTGGTACGTCGATTTGAAATTCACCGTATTGACTCTTTAAGTTTTTTGTAGAATGACCATTTCTTTTATTGTCTGTCTGTAGATCTCCCTTATGGTTTTTCTCGTAGCCAAGAGTTGCATCCAGTTCTGCCTCCATTAGCTCCTGCAGGATATCCTTGAAACTGTCTTTCAGAAGCGTGTATATATCTGCAACGCTATTAATGTTGTTTTCTGAGATAATCTGTCGAATTTGTTCCTTTGCAACTGCCATAAAAAATACTCCTTTTCGATAAGAATTGTCATATCTGAATTCTTACCAAAAAGGAGTTATTTTTTACCAAAAACACAAATTATTTTACACTACCCAAAAAAGCCCTCGCTTGTTACGGCGAGGGCGTGTGTTCTTATTCTTCGGTTTTTTCAGCTTTTTTCTTTTTAGGTGCAATTTTGTGGCCGGAGTAGATTGCCATGCCCATGCAGACCAGAGTGCCACAAGCGAAATACTTGTGAGCCTGCATCAGTTTCTTGCAGCCTGTGTAGAAGCATCCTGCCATACAGGCAAGTGCACCGAGTGACCAATATTTATGTGCTTTCATTTTGTGTGTCCTCCTATTCGTTATCTTCTGCTCGTATTCTGAGCAGTTCTTCTATTTCATGGTTATTTGCCTGCCGGACTGCTGGTTTCTCTTTATAGGTCTGTGCACCGCAGTCTGGGCAGCGGTCAGGTAGTTCCTCAGCAGAGAAGCAGTAGCGGCAAGCATCGCAAAAATAATAACTCAATTCATGTTCACCTCTAGAATATCCTCAAACGGAATGATGGTCGGCAGTTCCTTGCCGATGGTGTTCGTTACGCCTGTGTAAATCCTCAGTTCCTTATTTATTGCATCCACAGAATCAACTCTGCCGGGAAGGTCTTCATAGTACCCATCCGTAAAATACTTTACCTTCACCAGCTGATTCTTCCGTAGCTGACCTATTTTATTCCCCAACAGTTCTTTCAGCTCCTCAGACAGCTCTATCTGTTTGCCTTTCAGATGGTCTTTCCCCTCGGAAGCAATCTCATCCTCATAACCGCGCAGAGCGGCAAAAGGGGAGAAGATTTTGGCACGGTTTGATATGCTCATCCGTGGCTTAATGGGTTCTGGTCGGGAGAGGGGAAGAAGGTCAGTATACTTATACTGGACTGCTTTGCCTTCCGGTGTGTTCTTGTAGTTCATCACACCAGCCCTTTAACAAACTTCACAGCACCAGCAATCTCCTCTGCATTCGGATGTCCTTTGGCGATGCCGCCGACCAGCTTGAACGGACCGAAGGTGTCAAAGCCGAAGCAGCCGTAGGAGCCGAGAACTGTAGAGCCGCTCTGCTGGATTGCTTCCGTGATTTTCTTTGTATAGCTGTCACGCTTTGCACCGTAAGTATAGAGCAGCGCGGTTTTCTTCCCAGTAGGAAGATTCTTATCTACAAATGCCATCACTCGCTTCTCAAACTGTGAGAAGTAGATGCCCGAAGCAAAGATGATGAGATTGTAGGGCGTGAGATCAGCGGTGTCAGTCTTAGTGACATCAATCAAAGTGGTATCAGGTGTAGTAACAGCATCGATCAGCTTCTTCGTATTGCCGTGATGCTCAGAATAATATACGATTGCAGTTTTCATGTCGTTCTCCTTTACTTAGCTTTATGACCACCTATCTGTTGATTTCTTTCTCTCATCGTAGCGCCGTCCAGATAGTTGGTTCCTTTTAGTACAGCGTTCTTGCCGAACTTCTTCTTGAGACCCAGCATCGCATTCTGCAGCTTTTTCTCTTTTTCCAGTTTGGTTGTGTCCGTGAATAGGTCAACTTGGAAGAATCCCTCATCTTTGACTACACGGTTGGCGGCTATTGTGATCCGTCTTACCGTCAGGGTTTTATCCGCTATTCTCTCAAACAGCTCAGTTGTGGCAGAGATCAGGATGCTTCCGAGGTTGGTCGGATTATCCAGTTTTGTGCTGCCATGAGCACCCTTCGGAACAGTGCGGCCGTAGTGGTCGATATGCACCGGACCTCTGTACTTTCCGCTGTCACAGTTTTCTCGGTCATAGCCTACATCCAGTGTCAGGCTGTCCGTAACCAGTCCTTTATCTGTTAATTGTAATACTAAGCTGTCAGCCATCTCCATGACAATGATTCTGGCTTTGTCATATGGGTAAGGGCAGGAGAGCACCTGTCCCTCGGAGATACTGTTGGTGCTGGGGCGGTAGGCTTTGATTTCTTTCATGCCGCAGGGTTCCAGACCCCAAGCATGATCAATCAGAAGTTCAGCATCAACACCGAATTCCTTATATAAGATATCCTGATTGACGGTGCTGAAATAGGCCAGCTCGCCCATCGTATGGATGCCGTGCTTTTCTAGCCGCTTGACGGTGCCGGGACCGGTCATCCAGAAGTCAGTGAGTGGCTTGTGGTCCCAGAGAAGATAGCGGAAGCTCTCTTCATCCAGCTCTGCGATGCGGACCCCGTCCTTGTCAGGCGCAGCGTGTTTGGCAGTGATGTCCATTGCCAGCTTCGCCAAGTAGAGATTAGTTCCGATCCCGGCGGTGGCAGTGATGCCAGTCGTATAAAGCACTTCCCGGATCATTGTCATGGCAAGGTCGTGTGCTGTCATATTATAGTGGGACAGGTACGAGGTGGCATCGATGAACACCTCGTCGATGGAATATACCACAATGTCCTCTGGGGCAATGTATTTCAGATAGATGCCATAAATCTGCCGCGACACCTTTTCATAATATGCCATCCGGGGCGGTGCAACAAGGTAAGAGAGTTCGAGTGACGGGTCGGCGGCAAGGGATAAGGAATCATAGGAAGCAGAGGAGAAGGATGGCTTACCGTCCTTATACACAGCTTTTCTTAATCGTACCGCTTCCCTTAACCGGTTTGCATTGACCTCCTTGACCTTCTGCACGACTTCAAACAGTCTGGCGCGACCTGGAATGCCATAGGCTTTCAGGGAAGGGGATACAGCAAGGCAGATGGTTTTCTCAGTGCGGGAGGAATCCGCCACGACCAGATTTGTGGTAAGCGGATCGAGGTGTCGAGCGGCGCATTCCGCACTCGCGTAATAGCTTTTAAGATCTATCGCAAGATATGTGCGTTGCATCGTACATTATCCTCCTTTCTGACTGCGCGTTATTTTGCTTTTTTCAGTTCATCTATCTCTTTCTGAAGACGTTCAATCTCGCGGCTTTGCTTTTGGAAGATTTCTTCGTTTATCTTGATGTTTTGATCATAGGTTAGTGCGAGAGTCATAAGAGCCAGACGAAGATCTTCATCTGGAATTTCTGAACACGCTTTTGCCATTTCATCCCGATCAACGATACCACCGAGATTGCTGAGTTTTTCTATCAAAGTCATGATGCTCCTCCTATTTATTGCGCCGCTCGTTCCACGAACCACCGGCCTAACCGACCGTTGAAGCGTGGATCAAGGTGCTCAAAGAACAGATGCTTCTCTTGCCCCTGGATGAGCACAGTAAAACAGTCACCAGAGTAACCGTTATCGGCAGTCCCGGCGGGGCGGAAATCACGC
>JBGVFN010000202.1:0-6007 GCA_045121095.1 Lachnospiraceae bacterium
ATATGGTTGCCACTTCCGCCATGGATTTTTTTATTTCTCTGGATGGAATGGATGCCATCCGTCTTTCTGGAACCAATGCCAACGGCTGGTATCTTCCCGAGGCGAAGGAAGCCCTGGAAAATGGCAGTATCCTGTTTGCCGGAAAATACAATGCGCCGGATTATGAGCTGATCGTATCCGAAAAATGTGACCTGGCTATTGAATCCACTATGATCTACCATAACCCGGAGGTCAAGGAAAAACTGGAACAATTTGGAATTCCAGTGCTGGTGGAGCGGTCCAGCTATGAAAGTCATCCTCTTGGCCGGGTGGAATGGATCAAATTATATGGAGCTTTATTAGGAAAAGAGGATCTGGCAGAAGAACTGTTCCAGAAGGAAATGGATGGACTGAAAGAGATTTTACAGGAAGAAAATACCGGCAAAACGGTGGCTTTCTTCTATATTAATTCCGCAGGCTATGCCAATGTGCGCAAATCCAGCGATTATGTGGCGAAAATGATTGAACTGGCAGGCGGAAAGTATATATTTGAAGATCTGGGAGAGGGCGAAAATGCCTTATCCACGGTAAATATGGATATGGAAGAGTTTTATGCCAGCGCGAAAGATGCCGATTATATTATTTATAACAGTACCATAGATGGAGAACTTAACACATTGGAACAGCTGCTGGATAAGAGTCCTCTTTTGAAGGATTTTAAAGCAGTACAGAACGGAAATGTCTGGTGTACCGGTAAAAATCTGTTTCAGGAAACTACGGGCCTGGGAGTTATGATCCAGGATATTCATGCTTTGCTTACGGATGAAAGCGGTAATCTGGAAGAACTTACCTATATGCATAAATTGAAAAATGAGTAGCAAATGGGTAATAATTTGATATTGATGTAAGATATAAAAGGAAATGAGAAAAATGCAGTTACAACATGATAAAAAAAGCAGGACATACGGACGATATAGTTTTGCTTTTGTACTTCTGCTTTTGATACTGGGCATTTTATTTGTCTGGAATATCAACTCAGGAAGTGTTTCGCTGACGGTAAAGGAAATTTTTCAGATTCTGATATCACCAGACAGGAGTACAACTGCCAGTGCCATTATCTGGGAAATTCGCCTGCCGCGAATTCTTGCGGTGATTATTCTGGGCGGTGCTTTGTCTGTGTCTGGTTTTCTGCTGCAGACTTTTTTTGGAAATCCCATTGCAGGGCCTTTTGTGCTGGGAATTTCCTCCGGTGCCAAGCTGGTGGTTGCTTTTGTGATGATTTATCTGATGGGACAGGCAAAAACAGCAAGTTCCACTGTTTTGATCCTGGCAGCATTTGCCGGTTCCATGATTTCCATGGGTTTTGTTCTTTTGATCTCCAAACGGGTCAAACGAATGTCCATGCTGGTCATCAGCGGGGTTATGATTGGCTATATCTGTTCGGCCATTACGGATTTTGCTGTTACATTTGCGGATGATTCCAATATTGTAAATCTGCACAACTGGTCGTTAGGGAGCTTTTCCGGAATTACCTGGGATAATGTGTCCGTGATGTCGGTAGTGGTGTTTATTACAATTTTGATTACATTTTTTATGTCCAAACCCATTGGCGCGTATCAGATGGGTGAAACCTATGCCCAGAATATGGGGGTTAATATCCGGCTGTTTCGGGTGGCTCTGATCTTACTTTCCAGTATACTGTCCGCCAGCGTAACCGCATTTGCCGGCCCCATTTCTTTTGTGGGAATCGCAGTGCCCCATCTGGTGAAAAATCTGCTGAAAACGTCTAAACCAATCCTGGTAATTCCTGCCTGCTTTCTGGGCGGTGCGGCATTTTGCCTGTTCTGTGATCTGATCGCAAGAACTGCATTTTCACCCACCGAGCTCAGTATCAGTTCCGTTACAGCAATTTTCGGCGCACCGGTGGTCATCTACATTATGATACGGAGGCAGAAGCGGAGTTAAATGAACGAGTATTATATTTATACGGATCAGATGTCTGTGGGATATAACGGGAAAACATTGATCCGCGAAATAGAAATCCGATTGAAAAAGGGAGAAATTCTTACTTTGATCGGGCCCAACGGGGCAGGAAAATCTACTATATTAAAAAGCATCAGCCGGCAGCTGAAGCTGACGGGCGGAACGGTTTATCTGGACGGACAGCAGATGCAGAACATGTCAGGAAAAGAAATTGCCCAGAGACTGGCTCTTGTAATGACCGAACGTATTCGTCCAGAATTAATGACCTGTGAAGATGTGGTAGCAACAGGACGTTATCCCTACACAGGACGGCTTGGTATTCTTTCTGCAAAGGATAAAGAAAAGGTACAGGAAGCCATGGAAATGGTTCATGCACTGGAATTTAAAGATCAGGATTTTGTAACTGTCAGTGATGGACAGAAGCAGCGTATCCTGCTGGCAAGAGCCATTTGCCAGGAGCCGGAGATCATCATATTGGATGAGCCCACATCATTCCTGGATATTAAACATAAACTGGAACTTTTAACCATCTTAAAAAATATGGTCAGCAAAAAGCAAACTGCTGTACTGATGTCACTGCACGAGCTGGATCTGGCCCAGAGAATATCCGACCAGGTGATCTGTGTAAAAGGAGATTATATCCAGAAATACGGAACACCGGAGGAGATTTTTTCTTCGGATTATATCAGTGAATTGTATGAGATTACAACGGGCAGTTATCATGCAGCATTTGGCAGTCTGGAAATGGAAAAACAGGAAGGAAAGCCGGAAGTATTTGTAATCGCAGGAAATGGAACCGGTATCTCTGTTTTCCGCAGTCTCTGGCGCAGGGGAATTCCTTTTGCAGCGGGAATTTTACATAAAAATGACTGCGATTATGAAGTAGCAAAAGCACTGGCGGCAGAAGTGATCACAGAAGAAGCCTTTGAGCCCATCAGTGAACAAGCCTATGAAAATGCGGTAACTGTGATGAAAAGCTGTAAGCAGGTTATCTGCTGTCTGGATACTTTTGGGACCATGAACCGGAAAAATAAGGATCTTCTGGAACTGGCAGAGCAATTGCAGATATGTAACAGTTCAGCAGGGGCTGAACTGTCTTGAATTCATTCAGCAGACATTCATAATTTCCTGCTGAATAGTTACACAAATACGAACGAAAACAGGAGGGGAAAAAGGTGGAGCACAAAACAGGAATGGAAGACTGTTATGTGATAAAACACAATAAAAAGCTTCGGATGGGTTACACCACCGGTTCCTGTGCGGCGGGTGCAGCAAAAGCGGCTGCATATATGCTTTTGAATCATGAGGAAATCACAACTGTTTCGCTGATGACACCGAAAGGGATTCTTTTAAATCTGGAAGTGCTGGATATCAGCAGGCAGGAGAATCAGGTTTCCTGTGCAATTCGTAAAGATGGCGGTGATGATCCGGATGCTACCAATGGAATTTTGGTGTACGCCCAGGTTAAAAAATGTCCAGAGAAAGGGATATGGATTGACGGCGGAAAAGGTGTGGGGCGTATTACCAGGCCGGGGCTGGAACAGCCTGTGGGAAATGCAGCCATTAACCGGGTACCGCGGCTGATGATTCAGCAGGGACTGGAAGAAATCTGTGAACTGACCGGATATGAAGGCGGCCTTTCCGTGGTGATCTCCATTCCGGAAGGCGAAAAAATTGCGGAAAAGACCTTTAATCCGCGATTAGGAATCGAAGGCGGTATTTCCGTGCTGGGAACCAGCGGAATCGTGGAACCCATGAGTGAAACCGCATTGATCCGCAGTATTCAGGTGGAAATGAATATGTTAATCGCATCAGGAGCGCAATATCTGCTGGTCACACCGGGGAATTATGGACAGACCTTTGTTCGGGAACAGATGCATCTGAATCTGGATAAAGCCATGAAATGCAGTAATTTTGTGGGAGAAACCATTGATATGGCAGCCACATCCGGTGTAAAAGGGATTCTTTTCGTTGCGCATATCGGAAAATTCATCAAAGTAGCCGGTGGGATTATGAATACCCATTCACGCTGTGCAGACAGCCGAGCAGAATTAATGGCAGCATTTGCCTTGCGGGCCGGTGCCAGCGCCCAGCAGGCAAAACAGATTCTGGATACGCTGACAACAGAAGAAGCTGTAACATTACTGGAAAAATATGGTTTAAAAGAACAGGTGATACCACTTTTAATAGAACGGATTCTGTATTATCTGGACAAAAGAGCTTATGGAAAGCTGGAACTGGGGCTGGTTCTGTTTTCCAATGAACACGGCTTATTGGGAATGTCAAAAAATGCAGTACAAATGAGTAAGATGCTATTGTGAGAGGTGCTATTGTGAAGGGAACATTATACGGTGTGGGGATCGGACCCGGTGATCCGGAGCTGCTGACCTTAAAAGCGGTACGGATCATAAAAGAAAGTGCGGTCATTGCAGTACCCGGCAAAAAACGGGAGGATACCGTTGCTTATCAGATTGTAAAGCAGATCATTTCGAATCTGGACCAGAAAGAATTTCTGGAAGTGGAAATGCCCATGACAAAGGATAAAGATCTGCTGGAAAAAAGTCACCGGGAAGGGGCAGAACGAATCTGCCGCATTCTGGAAAATGGCAGGGATGTGGCTTTTTTAACCTTAGGTGACCCAACAATATATTCCACATATCTTTATTTACATAAACAAATTTTAAAAAAAGGATATTCTGCAAAGATCATCAACGGAATCCCCTCTTTCTGTGCAGCAGCAGCCCGCCTGAATACCGGTCTGGTGGAAAAATCGGAACCGCTGCATGTGATTCCGGCTTCCTATCCGGCAGAGGATGCTCTGAAACTGACTGGAACCAGAGTACTGATGAAAGCCGGAAAAAATATGGCAAACATAAAATGGCTGCTGAAACAGGATAAAAAGGAATGCAAAAATGAATGTGACAATAACTGTAGCAATGAATGCAGCAGTGAATGTGACAATGAATGCAGCAGCGGCAGCCATGAATGGGAAGTGATGATGGTGGAAAATTGCGGAATGCCGGGAGAAAAAATCAGCTATGGAATCGATGAAATCAATGAAAAGGCAGGATATTATTCATTGATCATTATAAAAGAGAAAAAGGAGAAAGATCATGATTAGATTTGTAGGTGCTGGTTCGGGTGCACCGGACCTGATTACAGTAAAAGGGATGAAATTACTGCAGGAAGCGGATGTGATTATTTATGCAGGTTCTCTGGTAAATCCCCAGCTTCTGGATTATAAAAAAGAAGATTGTCAGGTTTATAACAGCGCGTATATGACATTGGAAGAAGTTCTGGAAGTCATGTATCAGGCAGAAAATCAGCATTTGATGACTGTGCGCCTGCATACAGGTGATCCCTGTCTCTATGGAGCTATTCGGGAGCAGATGGATGAACTGGATAAACATGGAATTTTATACGATTATACACCGGGAGTCAGCTCTTTTTGTGGCGCTGCATCCGCTTTGAACCTGGAATATACACTGCCTGATGTCTCTCAAAGTGTCATTATTACCCGAATGGCCGGCCGGACACCTGTACCGGAAAAAGAAAGCATCGCTTCTTTTGCAGCCCATCGGGCAACCATGGTAATCTTTTTAAGCACCAGCATGCTGGATAAACTGTCCGAACAGCTGATTGCAGGCGGATATCATAAAGACACCCCGGCGGCGATCGTCTACAAAGCAACCTGGGAAGATGAAAAAACAGTGGTCTGTACCGTAGGCACCCTGGCAGAATCTGCAAAAGAGCATAATATTACGAAAACAGCGCTGATGATCATCGGAGATGTGGTTTCACATAGTCATTATAACCGTTCGGAATTGTATAATCCCGCGTTTACAACGGAATTCAGACAGGCAAATCAGAAGTAGTGTAAGTAATATAGCGTCTGACTGTAGGGATTATAATAATATAGATTTAAATAGTATAAGTAATATGGATTCACGAATTAAAAAAATTTCCTGTATTAGTTTTACTGCAAATGGGAGTCGGATCAACAGACGGCTTAGGGACTGGCTGGAAGCGCAGGGGATTTCCTGTG
>JBGVFN010000203.1:0-2246 GCA_045121095.1 Lachnospiraceae bacterium
TCTGCCCAAACGTAGCGGACACTAAACTCTCGTCTTTCTTCACAGAAAGCCGCTCGTTAAGTGCCGACGTTTGACCAAAGGTCTCCTTAGCAATGTAGCTCTGTAATTCCGCCATTTACGTTTTTTATAAAAATCCAAATAATACCTAAGTAATGTTCGCTGTAGATCTAACAAGATATACATAAAAACAAAATAGAAGACACATATTACAATGTATCATAGGTTAAGATGAAATTAGAGCCTGCAGAATGTTCAGCCGCTGCTGAACGGCTATAAATTTTGCGCAGCGTTTAAAAAAGAAAAATGGAGGTATGATTATGGCAGTATTAACAATTACAAAAGATAATTTTGAACAGGAAGTTTTAAAGAGTGAAAAAACAGTTCTTCTGGATTTCTGGGCAGCATGGTGCGGTCCCTGCAGAATGCTTTCACCGGTTGTGGATGCTATTGCAGAAGAAAGACCTGACATCAAAGTTGGCAAAGTAAATGTAGATGAACAGCAGGAACTGGCATCTGAATTCCAGGTAATGAGTATTCCCACACTGGTTGTTGTAAAGGATGGAAAAATTGCAGATCAGTCCATGGGTGTGATTCCGAAACAGCAGATTTTGGATATGCTGTAAAAACTGGTTGACATAAAAAGCGGATTCAAAGGCAATGATGATATCATTGTCGAAAGAATCCGCTTTTTGTGTGCGAATTACTGTGAATTTTACTTAGACAATTCCTGTAATTTTTTCTTATCAATTAATTCAATGGTTCCTCTTGCCAGAACAACCATTTTTTCATTTTGGAAGTAGCGGAGCATTCTTGTAATGACTTCTCGTGCAGTCCCCAGATGATTGCCAATCTTTTCGTGAGTGATTTTTAAAACATCACTTTCCTCCAATGTACTTTCTTCCAAAAGGAATGCGGCCAGGCGTTTGTCCAGACTTTTCCACATGACCTGTTCCATGAGCCACATGACTTCGGAAAAACGGGTTGCCATAAGTTGATTGGTGTAGTTGGCAATGATGGCGGAATTGGTCATAAGTTTTTTATAGACATCTGGAGGAATCAGCCAGAACTCGGTTGGCTTCTCCGATTCAATTACGATATCAAATTGAATGCTTTGCATAATGCAGGAAGCGGAAAATAAACACATATCCCGTTCGAACAGGCGGTACAGAGTAATTTCGCGGCCTTCGTCTGAGACGATATAGGCACGGAGCTGGCCAGAGCATAAAACCAGAAGTCCCAGACAATCTGCAGAGCCGTTATGTAACAGTGTTCCAGCGGGAACGGAACGTTTTACAGCTGCGCGGGATAATTGTTCCTGCTCGGAGGGGGTTAATTGGTCCCAAATGGGAAAATAATCGGAAAGATTCATTACAATCTCCATTCTGCCGTCTTGTGTTGGCGCAACAATCGACTTTTTTATTTAACAAATCTTCAGCTTTTGCTGAACGTCTTTCATGTATATAAAGTATAGAATGGAATAGTGGTTCAGGCAAGTGGAAATGTTGGTTATAATATTGAATTGGGTAAGAGGTTATGATATAATCAGAATTATGTTAATAGTCTAAAAAAGTTTAAATGAGAGAGGACTGTAAGATGAATAAACGAATACGTTGGCTTGATCGATGTAAAGGTTTTGCTACTATTATGGTTGTTATTGGACATATTGCGGTAGGATATCGTGATGCGGGATACTATCCGGATCATATATTTACAATTCATTCGATGTATTATCTGACGTATGCTTTTCATATGCCACTATTTTTTATTTTGTCAGGATATTCATTTGCGCTGGCTTATTGTCGGGAAGGTAGGCTGAAAAAAGATCGGGTGCGGATTCAGATCATTAATTTGGTGTACCTGTATTTTTTCTTTAGTGCTGTGCAATGGGTGTTTAAATGGATCTGCTCAGCTTTTGTAAATACAAATGTAAGTCTTTTGGATCTGGCAATGATGCCCATAAAACCCATGGATCCCTACTGGTATTTGTATGTGCTGATTTTCTTTTATCTGTTTATTTTGGTTCTGTGCAGGAAGAATATCTGCGATAATAAAATAATATTGGCTGGCGCAATAGTAGTCAGTACAATTATTTGAGGTATACCTATAAATGAGACTTTTCCTATAAAAGAGTTGTTGTATTATTTTGTATTTTTTTATATAGGATGCTATTTATCAAGTACGGGCTGGGTTTCCAGATTTACAAAAATGCAGGGAATATGTGCAATTGTAGCTGCAGTATGTATATT
>JBGVFN010000204.1:0-5506 GCA_045121095.1 Lachnospiraceae bacterium
TATGCAGAATGTGCATCCCATTTTGAGATAAATTTCTCTCAAATGAAGGAGGCGTAGCGGGCTACGCTGACTGAATCTGAGAAAAATTTAGCCAAAACTGGGATGTGCAGACTGCGTGAATGATTTTTCAAACACGCTCTAGTACTACGACGAACATTGATAACGTAACTTTATCTAAATAAATATAGGTAGTGAAGGCTCCATTACAGACCTGTATTACACGGAGACGCGCTCTCGCTCTACAAACAAAGCTTCACTGGAGCTTTGTTTGCATGTTAACGATGCCCAAACGTAGCGGACACTAAACTCTCGTCTTTCTTTATAGAAAGCCGCTCGTTAAGTGCCGACGTTTGACCAAAGGTCTCCTTAGCAATGCAGGTCTGTAATTCCGCCATTTACGTTTTTTTATAAAAATTTAGGCAGTACACAAGTAATGTTCGCTCTAAAAGGCACACGGTCATGTTGGCTGAATCGTTACAAAAAAGCAGGCACTGAAATAAAGTGCTTGCTTTTTTTTGACTCCTGCGCTATAATCGGAACAAACATTCGAGAACAACTGTTCACAACGTTTGTTCTGGTACAGGGTTCATATATCAATAGTGAATATTATAAAAACATAGATACAATCATTTAGAATAGATAATAGAGTGAGATATGGCGCAGGGGGAGGATGATCGTATGCTGATGCATTTACACGTAAAGAATTTTGCTTTGATTGAAGAAGCAGATATGGAATTTGGAAGCGGTCTGAATATACTTACAGGAGAAACTGGTGCAGGTAAATCCATCCTGATCGATGCAGTGAATCTGGCACTGGGTGGAAAAGCAGGTGCCAATGTGATACGTGCAGGTGCAGAGTATGCTTATGTAGAACTGGTTTTTCAGCTTGAAGAAGAGAAACAGCAGCAGCTTCGGGAACTGGATATTGAAACCGAGGACGGCATCCTGATCCTGTCCAGGAAGATTCAGAAAGGACGCAGCATCTTTAAAGTGAATGATGAGACTGTTACTGCAGCCAAAGTGCGCCGTATGACAGGTTATCTGATTGATATTCATGGGCAGCATGAGCATCAGTCTTTGATGTATAAGTATAAACATTTGGAGATATTGGATGCTTATGCTGGTCAGGCCATTCTTCCTGTGAAAGAAAAGCTGACATCTGCATATAGTGAATATGTACAGCTTTGCCGTCGGCTGCAGACCTTTTCCATGGAAGAAGAAGTGCGTCTTAGAGAAGTGGATTTTCTGCGATTTGAAATTAATGAAATCGTATCCGCCAATCTGAAAGAAGGCGAAGAGGCAGAACTGGAACAGGTTTATAAAAAGATAGTCAACAGCCGTAATATTATGGAATCCATGGGAATTGTACAGGATGTTCTGGGATACAGCAGCAATACATCAGCAGGAGAAGCGGTGTCCAGAGCTGTACGGGAACTCCAGTCTGTTCTGCGGTATGATGATTCCTTAAATCCCATTGCTTCTCAGCTTCAGGATCTGGAATCCATTTTATCCGACATTAATCATGATATCGCATCTTACATGGATGAATTAAGCTTTGATCAGGAGACTTACGAAGAAGTGCACAATCGTCTGGACTGCATTCGTTCCCTTCAGGCCAAATATGGACGGGATTACAGTCAGATTATGGAGAGCCTGAAAGAGAAACAGGAACGTTTACAGGAACTGGAACACTATGACGAAAACCGTAAAAAGACATTAAAAGCCTGTGAAATGTCCAAAAAGCAGGTACTTTGTTTCTGTGAGGAACTGTCTCTTCTGCGCAAAAAAGCTGCTGTACCGCTGGTTCAGGCCATTACTGCCAGTTTGCAGGAGCTGAATTTCCTTCAGGTATCCTTTGATATGAAGTTTGAGCGTTCCGGTCAGTTTGGAAGCAATGGATTTGACGATGCGGAATTTGTCATATCTACAAATCCCGGTCAGCCTCTGCAGCCTCTGGGTGATGTGGCATCCGGCGGTGAACTTTCCCGTATTATGCTGGCTGTTAAAGCAGTTTTGGCAGATACCGATCAGATACCCACGTTGATTTTTGACGAAATTGACACTGGTATCAGTGGCCGCACCGCAGCCTGCGTATCGGAAAAACTTTCCTGGATTGGCCGTACCCATCAGGTACTTTGCATTACGCATCTTCCTCAGATTGCTTCCATGGCAGATAATCATTTTATGATCGCAAAACATATTGTCGATCAGAAGACCCTCACAACCATCAGTCATTTGCAGGAAGAAGATTCCGTCAGAGAACTGGCAAGACTTCTGGGCGGTGTCCAGATAACCGATGCCGTTCTGGAAAATGCAAGAGAGCTGAAAGCCATGGCAGGACAGTACCGGCATTAGAGCGCGTTTGAAACATGCTTTATATTGCTTTTGTAGCTGTCAGATGTATTTCAGACGATTGCAATTGCCATTGGAAACCAGAAAATACATGATTCACAATTAAAAATTATCGCATAATAATCTCAGAGACAACACACAGGAGTTTTTCAGGTTGATTTATTCAGCCAGTTCAGAAAGTCGGTTGGAGTAAGGGAGGAATTATTATGCGGGGTGATACAGATTATAAAGGACATCAGAAATATCGGACTTTTTTAAAAAGACTGTATATGTTGATGTCCTGCTTTACATTACTATATTTTTTCGTTTTTACAGAATCTTATACAAGATTTCAGCCGGTGGATTTGACCGATTCTTCGGCAAAAACGGAATCCGTTGAATCCGTTGGGATTGCAGAGCAGGCGGCTATATCGGGAGCGGCTTCCAATTATAAATGGGAGCAAAAGGCAGGCAGCAGTAAAAAGACTTCGGAAACATCAAAAGGAAAAAAGCTTTTACCCTGTGGGATACCAGTGGGGATTTATCTGGAAACAAAAGGTGTTCTGGTAACAGAAGTAACAGAGGTTACCACTTCAGAAGGAAAAGTAATAACACCTTGTGACAGTTTGCTGGAAGCAGGAGATTATATCTTAAAAGCAGATGGAAAAGAAGTTACATCGAAGGAACAATTTCAGTCCATTGTGAAAGAAGGAAACGGTACACCGCTTCAATTAACCATCGAACACAATGGAAAGCAAAAAAATGTAAAAATTCAGCCAGTATTATCCGATTCCGGAGAATATATAGCTGGATTATGGATACGGGACAATATGCATGGAATCGGAACCATGACCTGGCTGGATGAAAATGGTGATTTTGCGGCATTGGGTCACTGTATCAGTGACATAGACACCGGTGTTTTACTGGAAATGGATCAGGGACAGTTGTATCAGGCGGAAATCTATTCGCTGATAAAAGGAAGCAGCAGTCATCCCGGTTCTCTGGCAGGAGCCATTGACTACCGGATGCAGTCCTGCATCGGAACCGTAAAGGAAAATACCGAGCAGGGGATTTTTGGACAGGGAAACAAAGCAATCAAAAATCTGATTCTGGAACGGTTAAGTGATTTTTATCAGCGGGATTCCTTTGAAGAAATCTGGCAGCAGGGCGCATTGGAAACCGCTGGAAAGGAAGAGATTAAAAACGGAAAAGCACAGATGCTGAACTGTTTTAATGGGGAATATGAGTTGTATGATATTGAAATCAAAAAGGCAGCAGAAACAGAGCAGGGCTATGGGAATATTAATCTGGAAATTACAGTAACAGATTCGAAACTGCTGAAACAAACAGGCGGAATTTTGCAGGGAATGTCGGGAAGTCCCATTATTCAGGACGGGAAACTGGTGGGGGCTGTGACCCACGTGCTGGTGAATGACCCGACACGAGGATACGGGATTTTTATTGAAAATATGCTGGAGCATTGAGTCATGCAGGAAGACGGAAAAGAGTCTAATATACATCATCACTATTGAAATCTACATCATTTTGCACTAAAATGATGTAGATAATTTCAAAATGAAGGAGATTCCGATGAGAGTATTTGATTATTATAAGGAGCCGGAAAAACTGTTAACGCCGGAAATTGTTCAAATGGTTGCTGGAATTCACGAACATAAAGGTAAACAGGAGCTTTTTCTAGAAGCCAATATTGATGAACTGAAAACATTGTTGGAAGTTGCTTTGATTCAAAGTACAGGTGCATCTAACAGAATTGAAGGTATTTACACCAGTGATAAGCGACTGGAGGAACTGGTAAGTCAAAAAGCGGAACCTCGTAATCGTTCCGAACAGGAAATCGCGGGTTATCGTGAAGTGCTTTCCACAATTCATGAGAGCTACGAATATATCAATCCAAGACCGAATATTATCTTGCAGTTACATCGTGATTTATATTCCTATTCTCAGTCTGGAGCCGGTGGTAATTATAAAAACTCAGATAATGTGATTGCTGAGACAGATGCTGAAGGGCATCAAAAAGTAAGATTTATTCCTGTTCCAGCATTTCAGACTGCTGAAGCAATGGATGAGTTATGCACCCGTTTCCTTGAAGCGTGGGAAGCAAACAAAATGGATAAGTTGGTGCTTATTCCAATGTTTATTTTGGATTTTCTCTGCATCCATCCTTTCAATGATGGTAATGGTCGTATGAGCCGACTTCTTACCCTTCTCTTATTTTATAAGGCAGGATATATTGTAGGTAAATATGTCAGTATGGAAATGCTGATTGAAAAAACGAAAGAGACCTACTATGAAGCATTGCAGGCAAGCTCAACCGGATGGCACGAGAATAAGAATGCCTATGAGCCGTTTGTGAAATATTATCTTGGTATCATTCTGAAAGCCTATAATGAATTTGAAAGTCGTGTGGAACATTTGAAATACCGTACACTTTCTAAGCCGGAAAGAATTAAAGTCATCATTGATAATAAGGTTGGAAAAATAACTAAGAAAGAAATTATGGATCAATGTCCAGATATTAGCAAAATAACTGTTGAAAGAACCTTGGCAGATTTGGTTAAGAGCGAATATATTGCTAAGGTTGGTGCAGGGCGTTCAACAGGGTATGTTCGTCTTTGAAAACGATTATCTACATCATTTTAACGGAAAATGATGTAGATAGTTTCTTGGTGATGTAGATACCATAAGCTCTGGTGAAGCGTGTTGTCCATACTTGAAATCACTCGTGTCAGGCAGCCCGATTATATAGGACGGGAAGTTGGTGGGTGCGGTGACTCACGTTTTAGTAAATGATTCCACACGGGGGTATGGTATATTCATCGAGAATATGTTAGAAGCAGCAGAATAAACGATTTGGCAGGGGCGAAATGCCCCTGTTTCTTCTGCGATTTTGTGATATAATCAGTTAAACAAACTTGAATTTGACGAGGTGATTAAAATGATAGATGTTACTACTTGGATGCCGAATTTCTTGCAGACATTAAATGAGACTTTCGCAAACCGTGTATGGTTTGTTGGCTTGCAAGGCAGTTATGGTCGTGGTGAAGCAACAGAAACGAGCGACATTGATATTGTTGTAATTCTGGATAAATTGTCTGCTATGGATATTCAAACTTATCATGATATGCTGGATACCATGTCTCACAGGGAATTGATT
>JBGVFN010000205.1:0-3953 GCA_045121095.1 Lachnospiraceae bacterium
TGTGTATAAGTGACAGGTCCTATGGAAACAACTCTTGAAGAAACCACATAAACCGGCGCAGGCCGTATTGCTGAAATCGCTGAAAAAGTACATGCAAACGGCGGTAAAGTAATCGCTAACGTGAATGTAACATTAGCATGGTTATTAGGCAATGTGGAACCTCACGTAGATGCACTGACATTAGGCTACGATACCTATCCTGCAGCAACAATCGATGTATATCTGGGAAGATTTTCACCGGTTGGCAAGCTTCCGATTACAATGCCTCGCGGTGACGAAGTTCTGAAAGTAAATGCAGATGGCGTATGTATCAGCCCGAATGATGTACCCGGATATGATAAAGATCAGTATATGCCGGAAGAACTGAAGGACGAAAACGGAAAAGCTTATGCATATCGTGATGCAAACGGCAATTACTACGAAATGAACTTTGGTTTAAACTACTAAAAATTGTAGAAACGAATATTATCTTCAGTGACAAAGGGATATAGGCCCTTTGTCCGCTGAGGACGTAAAATATCAGCCATTTTACTTTTAATAGAGTAAAACAGGCTGATATTTTATTATAAAAGTACAAAGTGAGGAACAATCGGCTTTCATTAAAATGTGCCGGCGTTGTGATTTTAAAAATTTGCATTAAAAAAGCACTTTTTTGGACTTTTTTATATACGAAGTGCGAATAATTACAGATAAATATTGCAAAATGTTATTTTTTACATTATTATATGGTTGAACCTTATTTTAAAGGTAGTACCTTTTTAAGACTGAAAAACAATAGGGAGGGCTTGTCTAATGGGTGGCTTTTTTGGTGCAGTTTCTAAAAGAGACTGTGTATTAGATATTTTCTTTGGTGTAGATTATCATTCTCATCTGGGAACAAGACGTGGCGGTATGATCATGCACGATGCGGAAGATGGATTCCAGCGTCAGATTCATTCCATCGAAAACACACCGTTCCGTACCAAATTTGAGAAGGACCTGGCAGATTTTCATGGATGCAGTGGCATCGGCTGTATTAGTGACAGCGATCCTCAGCCTCTGCTGGTTCGTTCCCATCTTGGACTTTATGCCATTACAACAGTAGGTATCATTAATAATGCGGATCAATTAGTTGAAAAATATTTCTCTGACCATGGACATCAGTTTATGGCTATGAGTTCCGGTAAAGTTAATTCTACAGAACTTGTGGCAGCGCTGATCAACCAGAAAGAAGATCTGGTATCCGGTATTCTTCACGCGCAGGATGAAATTGAAGGTTCCATGACACTTCTTATTCTGACTTCCAATGGAGAGATTATTGCTGCACGTGATAAGATGGGACGTCTCCCCGTGCTTTTAGGCAAAAACGAAGACGGACATTGTGTATCTTTCGAGTCATTTGCTTACCACAAACTGGGTTATGAAGATTGTTATGAACTTGGACCCCGTGAAATCGTCCGGATGACTCCAGATAAGATTGAAACCATTTCTCCTGCAGGAGAAGAAATGAAAATTTGTGCATTCCTGTGGACATACTACGGATATCCCAATTCCCGTTACGAAAGTAAGAATGTAGAAGTGATGCGTTGTGAAAACGGTAAGATCATGGCTCGTGACGAAGCAGAAAACGGTGGAATTCCGGATGTAGATTATGTAGCAGGTGTACCGGATTCCGGTGTACCCCATGCAATTGGATATGCGCATCAGAGCGGTGTAGAATTTGCACGTCCTTTTGTTAAATATACCCCCACCTGGCCTCGTTCCTTCATGCCTGCAAACCAGAAGGTTCGAAATCAGGTAGCAAAGATGAAACAGATTCCTGTTCCGGAGCTGATCGAGGGTAAAAAACTTCTGCTGGTAGATGACTCCATCGTTCGAGGAACTCAGTTAAGAGAAACCGTAGATTTTCTTTACAAATCCGGTGCAAAAGAAGTTCACATGCGTTCTGCATGTCCTCCGATCATGTATGGATGTAAATATCTGAACTTCTCACGCAGCAATTCCGACATGGAATTACTGGCACGTCGTGTGGTTCAGGATCTGGAAGGCGATGAAGGACAGAAGCATCTGGATGAATATGCTGACAGCAAAACAGAACGTGGACAGTGCATGCTGAAACAGATCTGCAAGGAATTTGGCTTTGATTCTCTTGGCTATCAGTCTCTGGATGGCGTACTGGAAGCAATCGGTATCGATAAGGATAAAGTTTGTACTTATTGCTGGAGCGGAAGAGAATAAGATTACACGTACAGTGTAAGGGTTTTATAAAAAGTAATTGTAAATAATTTTACATAAGAAAAAGTGCTGAGACACCTGTTAACTACCTTTAAAGGAGTATAGGGTATCTCAGCATTTTTTCTTAATAAAAGGACTAAAATTTATAAAAACAGTATTTGGTTGTAAGTATGTTTGAATATCTGATGAACAATATAGAATATATTCAAAAAGCATTTGTTTTTTTACAAAGGTTAATTATTTTATTAGATCTGCATATCCACCCGCAGATTGCGATAATAAAATTCTTTATCCCGCTCTGTGATTTCTCTCATAACTCTACAGGGATTTCCCACAGCCACCACATTTGCAGGAATATCCTTTGTAACCACGCTGCCTGCACCGATTACTGCATGATCACCAATGGTAACGCCGGGAAGAATGATTGCTCCGGAGCCGATCCAGACACCATTTCCGATTTTCACAGGAAAACTGTACATTTCCCCGTGGGCACGAAGTTCCGGATGAACAGGATGTCCGGTGGTGCAAAGGGTAACATTGGTTGCCAGAAGACAGTTTTCGCCAATGTGAATCTCGTAATCATCAATTAAGGTCAGACCAGAGTTGATATAAGTACCGCTTCCGATGTGCACGGTCTTTCCGCGGGCCAGTGTGGTAATGGGCTGCATGATCCAGACCGGATCGCCAACAGAGCCAAACATTTCTTTGATTAATTCATTTCTTTTTTCTTCTTCGGAAGGCTTTGTATGATTGAATTCATACAATAAATCCTTAGCGCGGGCCTGTTCTTCCATATATTCACCGGTATCGGTCCAAAGATAACCCTTTTTCATTCTTTCATCCATTGTCATAATGCATTTCCTCCGTTTTGCGAGTAATATTTTTCACCCATTTATTTGTTTTAAAATGATGATATGCAAATGGCAGTTTTGCCAGTTCATCCAGACATAAAATAAAGTATACAGTCATTGGCGGCAATTTTAATAAGAAAGCGCATATAAATCCCAGAGGTACAGAAAAACACCACATATCAATGGTATCGCAGATCAGCCCGAACCGGGTGTCGCCTCCGGCACAGAAAATGCCGTTATTTAGCATGGTATTGAGTGCTTTCGTCAGTACGTAGGCTGCATTAATGAAAAGCATGGTGCGCAGATAACTTTTTGCAATGGTGGTAAGTTCCACCAGATGAAGAAGAATCGGACTGGCCAGTACGATCAGAAAACCGCCCAGAAGTCCCAGCACAACCGTCAATTTCATAATACGTTTCCCGTCTTCACCGGCTTTTTCCAGTTCATTTTTTCCCAGCAATGCCCCCAGGTAAATACCTGCGCCGCTGGCAAGGCCATTACAGCCTACCATGGCAAAATTACGTGCAACGGTGGCAATGGAATTGGCAGCTACCATGTCACTTCCCAAATGTCCTAGAATAATGGAATAGGTAGCAAAAGCACTTCCCCAGCTTAAACCATTTAAAGTAATGGGGAGTGTATATTGCCAGAAATCATGGATTAAAACCTTATTTTTTGTTCGGATACTGGACCAGCGGATTCTGATTTTTCCAAAGAAAGAATCCAGCAGACACCAGACACATTCACATCTCCCTAATAAATCAAGTCTTTTTTCCTTTAAAATAAAGGATTTTTCAAGTTTCTATCTCAGATAAATGAGCAACAATCATGGATATTTCTTTGTATCTGGTACGAAAATAGCTGGTTTAGGGTATACGAAATAAAACG
>JBGVFN010000206.1:0-3761 GCA_045121095.1 Lachnospiraceae bacterium
GGAATTAGAATATGGAATGGTTTATGGTTTTGTTGGAAGGAATGGTTCTGGCAAAACAATGCTTTTAAAAGCAATTTGCGGTTTTATTACTCCAGACGAGGGACGGATTATAATTGATGGAAAAGAGCTTGGAAAAGAACTGGATTTTCCTCCAAATATCGGAGTGATTATTGAGAAACCAGCATTTGTTCCATATTTGTCAGGGGTGGAAAATCTGAAAAATCTGGCAGTTATTCGAAAAATTATCACGGAAGAAGAAATCCGCGAGGAAATGGATGCCTGGGGACTGGATTCCAATAGTAAAAAGAAAGTGAAAAATTATTCTGTGGGAATGAAACAACGTTTGGCACTGGCCCAGGCTTTTATGGAAAAGCCTGATATTCTGGTACTAGATGAGTGTATGAATGGATTGGATAAAGAAGGGGTTGCAATGGTAAAGAAACGAATTCTGCTGGCAAAAAAAGAAAGAAAAATGGTTTTGCTCTGCAGTCATATTGCCAATGACTTACAGGAATTATGCGATTTGATTTTTGAGATAGATGGTGGAAGTATTGTCAGTGAAAAGTGAGTGGTTCAGAAATCTGGACGAACAGCCTCTATTTAATGATTTTTCTTTGTTTAATAGCGTTCTTAATCTAATATGCTTTTCTATGTGATATTTTTTATTTGCTTCACGTATTTATTTTGAAGTATAATATTCACGTATTCAGTTCACGAAGGAGAATCTATCATGAAAAACAACCGCAGTTTAAAATTTGTATTTGCCCCGGATTCATTTAAAGGAAGTTTATCAGCAGAGACAATTTGTCGTTTGCTGGAAAATACAGCTAAAACCATTTTTCCCGGCTGTGAGACCGTATCCATACCCATGTCAGATGGCGGTGAAGGTGCTGTGTCTGTAGTAACCTCTGCCATGGGAGGAGAAATTAAAACGGTGTCTGTGAAAGGACCCATGGGAAATATCGTAAATGCACAGTATGGTGTATTTGGAATCAATCATGCCATTATTGAAATGGCTGCTGCATCAGGTCTTCCGCTGGTACCGGCAGATGAACGGGATATTTTGCGGGCTTCTACTTATGGAACGGGACAGCTGATCCGGTCTGCTCTTGATGATGGATATAAAAATATTCACATTGCCATTGGCGGCAGTGCAACAAATGATGGCGGAATCGGGTGTGCAGCAGCTTTGGGGGTTCGTTTTCTGGATGCAGATGGACGGGAACTGGATCCGATTCCTGCAAATCTGGAGAAAATTGCGGATATTGATACCACAGATCTTCATGAGGGAATTCCATGTGCCAATGTTACAGTCATGTGCGATGTAACCAATCCTCTTCTGGGACCGGAAGGCGCGACGTATGTTTTTGGACCTCAAAAAGGAGCCACAAAGGAACAGCAGAAATTACTGGAAAAAGGTCTGACTAATTATGCCAATGTACTGAAACAAAAATTTGGTGTGAATGTCAATGAAATACCCGGCTCCGGAGCGGCTGGAGGACTGGGAGCCGGACTTCTGGTTTTCTTAAATGGTCATCTCAAAAGAGGCATTGACACAATTATGGACATCCTTTCCTTTGAGGAGAAGATTTGTGGCGCAGATCTGGTAATCACCGGAGAAGGGAAGATGGACTATCAGTCTGTATATGGAAAAGTCGTCAGCGGAGTGGCCATGGAAGCCAAAAAACAAAATATCCCCTGTGTAGCGATTGTGGGAGGTATGGGAAAAGATGCTTCGGATTTATATAAATATGGGGTAGAATCCATCATTACCACAATTAATGCAGCAATCCCCATCGAAACAGCCATGGAACAGGCAGAAGAGTTGTTTGTAAACGCAGCAGAGCGCATGTTCCGGATGATACGGGTAGGGATGGAAATGAAGAATATGTAGGTTATTATAATCATCTTACGATTCAGAAAGCAACATTTCCTGGTATTTGATTCGATCCAAATCAGAAAGTCCCAAAGCCAGCATGGATTCCTCTGCAGACCAGCCTTTGTTTTTCATAAGATTTTTGATGGATGACAGATTCGTTATATCACATCCACGCTGCAGTCCTTCTCTATGCCCTTCTCTATGCCCTTCTCTGCGTCCTTTTCTGCGTCCCTCCCTACGTGCATCACGTTTCATATCATTGATTGCTTTACACACATCGATCACCTCTTCATTTTCATTGAATTGCAGTTTAACACCTGCAACGGTATTAATTACCATAACAGCTTGTTTCTCCAGTTTTTGGAATTTTTCATCAGATGCCAGTATTTTTGCCAATTTTTGTAATTGTTAACAATGCATGTGATATTTATAATCTTACTATACCATAAGTCAAATATAACTGCAATACAAAACAACAGATTTAATATAAATTCTATTTTTTAAGTATCTATTCAGCAAAACTGGAATTTTATGTAACAATACTACAATTCACACTTGTTCTATGGTATACTTTTCTTATTCGTGTTACAAAAAACGTAACCGTTCAGCGGAAATCATATCCTGCTGATTCGAACGTGTCTGAAAAATACAAAGGAGATTAAAAAATTGAAGAGCACCCAAATTGAATTTAATGAATTTAAATTGACTCTGGAAGATGTTATGGCGCAGATTGATGTTTCTGGAAAGGAAATGTATGAGGACATTGTGGATGAACTTCTGGAAGATGCTGCGGGTTGTGTAAAACCTGCTGCTGTCTGGAAAGAAGTTGCAGTTTCCCGTGTGACAGAGGAAACAGTTTGTTTGGATGAAACGGAATTCTCCAGTTCTTATCTGGCAAAGCGGCTGGATGGTGTGGATAAAGCATATGCTTTTGCGGTAACGATTGGAGATGAATTATGGCAGCAGCGGGCCAGCGTATCTGATGCGCTGGAGGGTTATTTGTTTGATACTATTATGAAGGCCTGTTTGAATCTGGCATTTGCAGAAACTGCGAAAGCCATTGTGCTTCAGCTGCCAAAGAAAGTGGGACTTTATATGGAAAATCCCGGACATTTGTCAGATGCTGCAGAAGATCATACAGCTGGTAATATAGTGGGCTGGGAACTGGCAGATCAGAGACAGTTTCTGGATTTGCTGGAAGATACTTCAGCAGATCATGTGTTCAAAGTCAATGAACGTCATTTGTTCGAAACATCTTACAGTTTATCAGGAATCATTTATGCAAAAGGAGAGGTATCGTCCAATTGCACATTATGTCCCAGAGATTGTTCCAGAAGAAAAGCAGAATTTGATTCCATGGCGCTGGTAATGAAGCTGCATGGCAGTACAGAAGAAGTATAATACAGCGGAAGCATAATACGGAAGAAGTATGATACAGCAGTGGGGCATGTTTGGCTTTTGTAGTATTTAGCAATTAGAAAACGAATTGTACGATTTTATTGGACAAATTCAACAATAATATTGATTGAAAATATTGACTGGAAAAAGATATGATGTTATCATGAAGTTAATCTGACGCTGAAATATTGCATTGAGGTGGAAGTCACAATTTACATGAAAACAGGATGATTCTAACCAAGTACAAACCGGTTGAATCTTATTGGCTATATTTATGGAGTTGCGTCTTTCACGATGCAGCTCTTTTTTTATCTATTCAGCCGGGCATGATCGTGTGCCCTTTAGTACTACAGCGAACTTTACTTAGGTATTATTTGGATTTTTATAAAAAACGTAAATGGCGGAATTACAGAGCTACATTGCTAAGGAGACCTTTGGTCAAACGTCGGCACTTAACGAGCGGCTTTCTGTAAAGAAAGACGAG
>JBGVFN010000207.1:0-3144 GCA_045121095.1 Lachnospiraceae bacterium
CCTTGACCTCCGGGTTATGGTAGATCATAGTGGATTCAATAGCCAGGTCACATTTTTCGGATACGATCAGCTCATAATCTGGTGCATTGTACTTTCCCGCAAACTGAATGCTGCCATTTTCCAGAGCTTCCTTCGCCTCGGGAAGATACCAGCCATTGGCATTGGTTCCAGAAAGACTGATGGCATCCATTCCATCCAGAGAAATAAAAAAATCCATGGCGGAAGTGGCAACCATATAAATATCCTCTGGTGTTCCCTGGATCACAACAATATCCTCCGCCAGCTGTTCTTCTTCTGCTGTTACTTCTTCCGGAACCAGCAGATATCTGCCGTCATCCCGAATCGTGATCAATACACAGCCATTTTCATAATAATCCACAGCGAACTGATCGGCATATTGCAGCTCCATGCTGTGATCATAAACAAATCCAGCAATGGAATCTTCAACCTGATGCCAGACAGCATCCGATGCCTGTGTAGTTGTTTCCTGTGTAGTTGTTTCTTCTGTTTTTGTTGTTTCCTTTGTCTGGGAAGCCCCACAGCCGCAAAGCAGCTGTGAAGCCAGAAGAAACAGTATTGTCAGACAAAATGTTTTCATTGTTTTTTTCATTTGATTCTGTTTCAATTCCGTTTTTCTTACTCCCTTTTTGACTTTTTCGTAACTATTCAGCAGGAAATTATGAATATCTGCTGAATTTATTCAAGACGGTTCAGCCCCGGCTGAACGGTTACAATTTTGCATTATTTTAAAGTGGCAGAGTCAAAATAAAGGGTATAATCAATTTCATGAGGTGTGCTCATGGCAATGGTATCAGCAGTAACCGGCATTTTCCAGTCAAAACCTTCTACCGGGATTTCATAAGCAGAAATTTCATCGGTGGTTTCGGTGGGCGTATATTTCTGATCGTTTACCAGCATGTAATCATAATAGGGGCTGGTCCAGCGGATTGCTGCAGTTGCTTTGCCATCTTTAACAATTAATGTAACCGGTGATTCTACCTTTACTTTGCCGGTGCCGCCTTCTACGCTTACTTCAATCTGATATTCTCCATTTTCCAGGCCCATGGATTCTACAGTGGTCATTTCGATTTCCTGATAGGCATCAACAGGGAGAGCTGCGGACTGAAATACTAAAGTGCGGTCATACCAGATGGCTTTCTTTTTGCTGTAGGAGCTGCAGGTGATTTCCTGATTCAGAGCTTCTACCGGAAGTTCAAAGGTATGAGCGCCT
This sequence comes from Lachnospiraceae bacterium, assembly GCA_045121095.1. Taxonomy (GTDB): domain Bacteria; phylum Bacillota; class Clostridia; order Lachnospirales; family Lachnospiraceae; genus TWA4. The sequence goes on from JBGVFN010000207.1 coordinate 1,232, forward strand.
TCTGCAGTTTCCACATAGGCGATGCAGTCTTCTTCCGATGCGTTGGCCGCTTCTTCTGCACTTCCCATATACATTTTGGTATAACCGGTGCCGCTCATGGTGATCACTGCAGTCATTTTGCCTTCTTTGACGGTCAGTTTACAATCCACTACCTTAAACATGGATGCATTGGATTCCACATCAATGGTATATTCGCCATCCTTCAGCATATCTGCGGTGATGGGGTCTGCCATCTTGTTGATAGCATCCTGTGTATGTTCCACGTAAATATCCTGGATTTCTTCCAGCTGTCCAAGTCCCTGGATGAGACATTCTACGTTGTAGCCTGCGTCTTCAAATGCTTTTTTCCAGCTGCCTTCTTCATCTCCTGCCATATCGTTGTTGGCATGATCACCAGCTACCACCATCAAAGGTTCTAAGACCACGTTTTTGTAATTACCAGCATCCACCAACGCCATCACGTCTTCCAATGTGGGCGATGCTTCCACTGTACCTACAAAATAATTGTCATAACCTTCTTCCGTGAGAAGTTCCTGCATTTTTGCATAAACTTCATTGGATTCTGCTTCGGTTCCATGTCCCATAAAGCAGATGGCAGTTTCTCCGTCATCGTATTCTTTGGTGTCAGCGGTAATGGCTTTTACCACATTCTCAAAGTCTTCATCACTGGTCAAAAGGGGAGCGCCAACTTCAATCTTTTCAAAAGCCTCTGCATATTCTGCCAGTTCACCAACAAGATCCTGATATTCATAGCCATCCATCAGATGAGTGGGCTGTACCACCAGATTTTTAATACCATCTTCCACTGCCCGGTCCAACGCTTCTGTTACGTTGTCAATTTCCAGTCCATCCCGTTCTTCCAGTTTGTCAATGATAATCTGGCTGGTAAATGCCCGTCTTACTTCGTAATCGGGAAATGCTTCCTGAATTGCTTCTTCTGTTGCTCCAATACTTAAATCACGGTTGTCATTATAGCTGGTACCGAAGCTGACCACCAGAATCGCCTGATCGGTGGTTGTTTCTTTCTGATCTGCGCCCTGCTCTGCGGTTTCATTTACAGCTTCATTGACTGTTTCGGTATCGGTCTGTTTTGCAGTGTCTTCTTTGGCACAGCCGGCCAGAAGACTTGCTGCCATTGCTGCAGTCATCATTCCTGCGGTCAGGGTTCTGAATGTTCTTTTCTTCATTGTTTGTCCTCCTTAAAATCTGGATATGTTATTGAATATTTATGAAATTTGTATTAAAAATTTTTGTGACGATACAACAGTATGCAGTCTTAGATAAATCACAAATATTTTATAAACATCTTATAAATATCTAATAAATATCTATTAAACTATTGCTGTCTCACAAACACGATTCAGATTGTAACGGAGAAACAATCTACGAAATTTATGTGTTTTTATACAAAAAAAATCCTTCTACCAATGGGTAAAAGGATTACACGGAAAAATAAATTTCGTAACAATAAACATTACAAACCGGTACAACCAATTACTCGTGATTTGGAACTATCAAAAAGTTCCCGTACCAACAACAGGCAGGTTTCCTGGCTTATAAATCAACATATATAGTTATCCTTCCCAGTTTCCCAGTGGATTGCATCCATGCAAAAAACTATATACTCCTTATTTACAGTGACGAGATCGTACAGGATTTACACCTGTTTCCCTTTTAACTGATAATAACTCATCAGCACCTGTTGTTATCTATTCAATTGTTAATACAATATCATACTTTTTAAAAAATGGCAAGAGTTTTATATGTATTCTACAGCTCTGTAAAGTAAATTCCTGTCTACTGCTGTTTCATTGACGATGTTACAAGTCTTATCTGTACATCCTTTCAAAATCCACAACGATTGCGATTGGATAAGTACTTATTCACAGTTACAGACCGCATTTTCTCCTCTG
>JBGVFN010000208.1:0-5830 GCA_045121095.1 Lachnospiraceae bacterium
GATTTATCGTAAATGACCCTGGTCAGTCCAGTGCAACAACATTAAAATCATTCCTGTCCAGAACACCCAGATTTTACAAATTAATTTATTATCGTTAAAAAGTACGGATAATACCCTCTATTGGCAATTGATACAAAACTGCCAATTGAGGGTATTTATATATCAGGATGTTTAGGATAGCAGTATTAAAAAATATACAGTATATAAAAAGTCAGACATGAAAGAGAGGAAGTGTCATGAATAAAGCTTATATGTCCATCATTGAACAAATGAAAGAGCAGGGAATTGTATTTCAGGAGCAGGTGACTTCTGCACAGTTAGATGAAGCAGAAATCCGGTATGGAATTCGATTTCCGGAAGAATTACGTTCTTTTTATGAACTTGCCATGCCCATATCAAATGGTTTTGTCAACTGGCTGGATGATTCACCGGAAAATGTGGAGCTGATTCAAAAACGGCTTTCTTTTCCTGTGCGCGGCGTATTAACCGCTGTGGAGCTGGAGGAAATCTGGCCCTCTGTCTGGGGAATCTGTCCGCTGGATGAAGAACAGGCTGTGGAAATCGCAAAAGAACGCATGAAAAATGCCGCGTTGCTGATTCCGGTGTATCTGCATCGATATGTGCCCTATCTGGAAGGCGTTGTGGATCCGCCCGTTCTTTCCGTATATGGCGGTGATATTATTTATTATGGTTTCTCACTGGAAAACTGGCTGCGGATTGAATTTTGTGATCCTTCCGATTCCTTCTGGCAGGAGCAGAAAAAGAAAGACGTATCGATACCGGAAATACCTGGTTGGCAGGAACTGATTGGATAGGAAAAACAATTTTATCCACTTTTTTGTATATAAAATACCAGAAAAATCCGGATAAATGCATAAACTGAAAAAAACTTTACAAAAATGTGAATAAAATAAAAAATTTTTTAGGGAGTCTCGTGATTGTCATTTGGTAGCTCTGGTGCTATCCTTTTTGTGTACCCTTAATGCTTGGAGGGTCAAAGTTTTTTAAATAATTGAAATTTTTGTAACCATTCAGCGGATGTGAAGAAATTCGAAATGTCTGCTGAATCAATTTGTAACAAAAAACGCAAAGAATAAGGAGCGCCGTAAGACAACATGAGTTTAACAAAAGTAGAAAAAGCGAATAAAATTGTAGAACAGATTGAAAGTACTTCCTTTGCAAACAGATTATTAAGAGAATTGAATTTTTATGGTGAACTGGAACACGCCAACGTGGTAATAGAGAAAACTGAAGAAAATTGCAGCGAGATGATCATCCCTCTGGATGAGATGGATGTACTGGAAGCGGACCAGGCAGAATCTTATAATATTTATCTGGACAATAATTTTGAAAGAATCTGGGAAAATCTTCTGGCAGATGAAGTGCTGGAAAATTTACATAATATTCTGGAAAAACTGCCTGAAAGCAGACGTTCCATGCAGTTATATCTGACCAATTACTGTCCACAGTATTTTAAAGGTGAAAGTCTGGGACTGCTGGTGCGGTATTAAAACGTGTTTGAAAAATCTTCAGGCAATTAATATTGGTTGTATATAGTTCATAGAAAAACAGGTCAATGATGAATTAGTGTTAAAAATGCTTGCTCATCATTGACCTGTTTTTTGTTATAGAATAACGTGTTATTATCGTTGTTGTTATAGTATTTTGTACAGTTCTTATTATAGTTTGCCTATTTTCGAACCAGCACCATCTGACAGGCAGTAGTGTAACTGTCTGTGAAAAGATGGGTTTCCAGTAAATCTTCAGAGGGGAAAATACCGGCAATGGCCATCTGGCAGCTGCCGTCGGTCACGCTGGAAAAAAGCTCTGCGTAATCCATATCGGTTATTTCGATTTCCATATCCAGCTGTTTGGCCAGCGCATAAGCCACATCCACATCCAGTCCCGTCAAATTTCCCGATTCATCGTAAAAAATATACGGTTCATATCCGGAAGTGGTAGCCACATGAAGCACCTTGGTTTCATCGGCAAAGTTTTGGGATTCATCGAAGTGATCTGTCAGATCATCTGCCGGTTGATCTTCAGGATCTTCAAAATCTTCCATGGAAACTTCTTTTCGAATATATTTGGAAGTAATTTCATCCAGAGTTCCATTTTCTTCCAGAATAGCAAGGGCCTGATTCAGCTGATCTCTGAGTTCGGTCTGTTCCGGCCCCAGACAAATGGCATATTCTTCCCAGACAAAGGCCTCATCCAGAACTGCAAGATGGTCATCTGCTGCACAATATTCATCAGCAAGGACCGCATCCATAATAACACAGTCCAGAATACCTGTCCGTAAATCTTCTACGGCAGTATCCAGCGACATATAACGTTCAATTACAGAAGGATCTTCATTTCCCATGGGAAGTTCCAGGTCGGTGGCATATAAATCTCCCTGGGAGCCAGTCAGAACACCGATTCTTTTTCCCGGCAGATCACTCAATTCAAATACCGTTCCGGGAATTGTGGAATCGACCGTTTCCCCACAGCCGGAAAATAGCAGGGAAGTACATAACAGACAAATGATAAAAAGAAAAGAAGGGTGTATACGATGAAGTTTCATAGATCATGTTCCTTTCGGGTAATTCGGATAACAATTATAAATAGTTTACATGTTTTCGCAGTAAATGACAAGTCGAAAAAAGAAGCGACAGTTCATTGGAAGATTTTTTGGAAATTTTTGTTAACTATTGACAAAAAAGGCATTCTATGTCATAATAAAAACACGGACACCCCGTGGGGGTATTATTGAAAGATGAAAAGATGGGAGCTGATTCTTTGAAAGCTGATAAGAAGAAAGTAGTAAGGCTGTTGAAGACAGCCCGTGGACAGATTGACGGGATTCTCAAGATGATTGAGGAAGACCGATATTGTATCGATGTGTCTACGCAGCTGATGGCAGCCACATCTGTGCTCCAGCGTGCCAATAAGGAGGTCCTTTCTGCTCACTTGAAGAGCTGTGTGGCACATGCAGAGACACAGGAAGAAATTGATGAAAAAGTAGATGAATTTATTCGTATTATGGAGAAAGTTCTGTAACTGAAAAAAGGAGAAGCTATGAAACAAAAGTTTGATGTAACAGGGATGACCTGTTCTGCCTGCTCCTCCAGAGTGGAGAAGTGTGTCGGGGGGCTGGATGGTGTTTTACAGGTTTCTGTAAATCTTCTGACCAACAGCATGCAGGTGGAATTTGAGGAAGAAAAGCTGAGTACAGCGCAGATTGTACAGGCTGTGGAAAAAGCCGGATATGGCGCTTTTCCCAAGGAGAATGGTACTGGTGCTGCAGGCAGCAAGAGCGGCGGTGCTGGTCAGGGGATGCGTGCAGGCACAGGAAGCAGCAGCCGTAATAATGGTATGGATGCGCTGGAGCAGCATAAAAAAGGGATGGAATTTCGTCTGAAAGTTTCCTTTGCCTTTTTGATTCCCCTCATGTATGTAACGATGGGGCATATGGTGGGACTGCCGCTTCCTTCTTTTCTGGAAGGAACGGAAAATGCGGTTTCTTTTGCGTTGGTACAGTTTTTGCTGTGTTTGCCTATTATTTATGTAAATCGTGCGTATTATATTAAGGGATTTGGAACGCTGGCCCACGGTGCTCCCAATATGGACACGCTGGTAGCCATGGGCTCCTGTGCATCACTGATTTACGGTATTTTTGCTATTTTCCGTATGAGCTATGGCCTGGGACAGCAGGATATGGAGCTGGTGCACCGTTACCATATGGATCTGTACTTTGAATCCGCAGCCATGATTCTGACCCTGATCACGGTTGGAAAATATATGGAGGCCCGTTCCAAGGGCAAGACCAGTGAAGCCATCAGTAAAATGATGGATATGGCGCCGAAGACTGCTATTCTGGAGCGGGATGGCCAGGAAGTGGAAGTGCCGGTGGAGGAAGTTCGGGTTGGCGATCTGGTAATCATCAAACCGGGTCAGAGTGTGCCGGTGGATGGTATCATCGTGGAAGGCAGCACCAGTATTGATGAATCTGCCATTACCGGTGAAAGTATCCCCGTTTATAAAGAAGTGGGAAGCCGCGTAGTTGGTGCTACCATTAATAAAGCTGGTTTTATTAAAATCGAGGCAGAAAAAGTCGGAGAAGATACGGCATTTGCGGGAATTATGCGTCTGGTGGAGGAAGCCAGTTCCAGTAAAGCACCCATTGCCCGTCTGGCAGATAAAATTGCCGGGATTTTTGTTCCTACAGTGATGTGTATCGCGCTCATAACCGGTGCAGTATGGTTATTGTCCGGTGCGACCTTTGAATTTGCTTTATCCTGTGCCATCTGTGTACTGGTTATTTCCTGCCCCTGTGCATTGGGACTGGCCACACCAGTTGCCATTATGGTAGGAACCGGAAAAGGTGCTCAGAATGGTATTTTGATTAAATCCGGTGATGCCCTGGAAACGGCTCACAGCGTGGATTATGTGGTTATGGACAAGACCGGTACACTGACCAATGGCCGTCCTGTGGTGACCGATGTGATCGCAGCCATGCCTGCGGAGAAGCTTCTGCAGATTGCAGCCGGTCTGGAATCCGGCAGCGAACACCCTCTGGCAGATGCAGTACTGCGCTATGCAGAGGTGAAAAAGATTCAGAAACTGCCGGTGGCAGAATTCCGATCCCTTTCCGGACGCGGTATCGAAGGAACCATTGGCGGAAAATGGTATTGCTCTGGTAATGTACGTCTTATGGAAGAACAGGTGCCCGGTGCTCTGGATCAGGAAGCCGCAGGAACTGGTAAATCCTGGAATGAATGGATCGGGGAACTGGCAGATCAGGGCAAAACACCGCTGATTTTTGCCAACCGCACGGAAGCAATTGGTATGATCGCCGTATGTGATGTCATTAAACCCACCAGCAAAGAAGCCGTTGCAGCATTAAAAGAAATGGGAATCCGTGTAGTAATGCTGACCGGTGACAACAAGCGGACCGCAGAAGCAATCCGCCGACAGCTGGATATTGACACGGTTATAGCAGAAGTACTGCCGGAAGATAAAGAAAAAGAAATTGCCGCTCTTATGGCGGATGGTAAGAAAACAGCCATGATTGGCGACGGTGTCAACGATGCACCCGCTCTGGCCAGAGCCGATGTGGGAATTGCCATCGGAGCAGGAACTGATGTAGCCATTGAAAGTGCGGATATTGTACTCATGCGCAATGACCTGCTGGATGCGGTGACAGCGGTGAAACTCAGCAAAGCCGTTATCCGCAACATCAAGCAGAATCTGTTCTGGGCATTTTTCTACAACTGCCTGGGCATTCCGCTGGCAGCGGGCGTTCTGTATCCCGTATTTGGCCTGAAGCTGAATCCCATGTTTGGTGCAGCAGCCATGAGTATGAGCAGTTTATTTGTTGTATCTAATGCTCTTCGACTGCGTTTCTTCCCGGTTCATCACAGTACCGCCGGAGAAGGTACAGCTGCAGAAGAAGGCAATCTGGATAATTATATTGAAGCTGCAGAAGCAGCAGAACAGGAGGAAATTCATATGGTAACTATCAAAATCGAAGGTATGATGTGCAAACACTGCCAGGCAAATGTTAAAAAATCCCTGGAAGCAATCGCAGGTGTAGCAGCAGATGTTAATCTGGAAGATAAAGCTGCTTATGTAACAGGCTGTGATGATCTGGAATTACTGAAAAAGACCGTTGTAGACGCTGGTTATGAAGTAATTTCCATCGGCTAGAGCATGTTTGAAAAAGGCTTTATGAGTACAAAGCAGTAATTTTAATTTTTGCAGGACAGCATGGCGATAGGCTATGCTGTCTTTTTTGAGTATGACGGGCATGCCGTCAGTCTGTGGTGAAAGTCCACAAGGGGCGTAG
>JBGVFN010000209.1:0-17266 GCA_045121095.1 Lachnospiraceae bacterium
CTGTTTCGGAGTTCAGACCTAATTCTTTGTAATTGTCAACTTTTGCTTTGGAAGCATTGTAAACTACGAAGTCAGGTTCAAAAGCTTCCAGTTCTTCATCGGTAGGTGTGATGAACATGTTTTTCACAAAATGAGCCTGCCAAGCAACTTCTACGATAAAACGAATAGCCATTCTTGTGTCTTTGTTTGCACCACAGAATGCATCTACAACAAACAGTCTTTTATTGCAAAGTTCTTTTTTTGCGATATCTTTCAGCTCAGCCCATACTTCTTCAGAAATAGGATGGTTGTCGTTTTTATACTCATCGGTTGTCCACCAAACGGTGTCTTCTGAGTTTTCGTCCATAACGATATATTTATCTTTAGGGGAACGGCCAGTGTAGATACCTGTCATAACGTTTACTGCGCCAAGTTCACTTTCCTGGCCTACTTCGAATCCTTCCAGGCCAGCTTTGGTTTCTTCTTCAAATAATACTTCGTAAGAAGGGTTGTAAACAATTTCGGTTGTTCCAGTAATACCGTAATTTTCTAAATTTACTAAAGCCATCGTTTTATTACCTCTTTCCTTGATTTGTAATTGTGACAGTTCAGCGGGGCTGAACAATCTGAATTAATTATGGACATCTGCCGGGCAGTTGTTTGCACTTTTGTATATATGTACATAAACGGTGATGAACCATATTTAATTTTCTGTTCAACATTATACAAGATAATTTGAAAAAAGTATATTATGAAAAATGCATATAAAAAGAAAGTGATTCGCGAATTTTCTCACGAAAAAATGCATTTGTGTGACTTTTTTGCAGTTATTTCCATGTTAACTTATCTTTTTAATCGGATTCATTTCGGTCTGTGAGTATTTTATGGCCATAATAACAAATTATCAGAAGTAATTGGACAATGTAACAGTTCAGCAGATATTCATAATTTCCTGCATAAAGCCTTTTTTAAACACGCTCTGGTAATTAATTTTCCTCCAGGTTCTTTCTGAATATATGCCCGGATAAAATAGAAAGAGCTTACGACATTTTAGATGGGAAAAAGGATGCTGAAAACATTATCATTTCAAACAAAGGTCTGTCTGACGATTTTTTTATTATTTGCTGTAAAAGCGGCAGTGGTTTTCGGTTTTGAAGGACCGGAAGTTTTTCGGGGATATGGAGAGGAAAAACTCACAGAAAATATGGCAGATGAGATAGTAGATGAAGAAATAAAGAAAGAACAGGAAAAGGTTTTGCAGGCGGAAAAAACGATAACAGAACCGGAAGTGGCTGTGCAGATCACCAATTCTTCTGGAAAACCGTTTCATGAAAGTTTGTGTATTACAGGGACAGGGGATTTTGTAGTGACATCAGATCAGGGAGAAGATGCGTATGAGAAAGGGACGGTTTTAAACCTGCAGGAATATTTTAAGGAAAAGGGGATTGAAACTTGTTCGGTAAGTCTGAAAGCGTCTCAGGAAGAGCAAATGGTCTACACAAAAGATTTGGATGATGAATCCGGAAAACGGGCTGCTGTTTTTGGTATTCAGTGTCTTTCTTTTCAAAAAGGAGGCAGTTATCCAGTTTATCCAGGAATCTTGCAGATACAGTGGAACGCGCAGGAACAGGCATTTTGCATGATAAATTATTTAAAAATGGAATGGTATCTGCCGGGGGTGGTTTCTTCGGAAATGCCGGATTCTTTTGGGATAGAGGCTTTAAAAACACAGGCAGTCTGCGCCCGTTCCTATGCGCTGTCGGTTTTGCAGCAGGAAGGAACAAAGGAAAATGGGGAAAATGGCATTTCCTGGAATCTGGTGGATACGACGGATGACCAGGTTTATATGTCCGGTACAGTGGATTGGCAGGCGGTACTGGCCTGTCAGGAAACCAGCGGGCAGATTTTATTTCAGGGTGGAGAAATCATAAAACCGCATTATTATTCTACCTCCTGGGGAGAAGCGGCGGATGGAGCAGTTTTTTCGGGAAATAGCAGTCAGATACTGGGAACAGCTGCCGTATCAGCTGCCAGTTTGTCAAAGGATGAAATAAAAGCCATGAATCAGGAATTTATTCAGACCTATAAGGCTTGGGAAACGGCGGCGGGTGATGCAGGCGGTTTTGATACGGAGATTTCGTATGATAGAAACTCTCCCTGGTTTCGCTGGAACTGCTGTATTTCTTTATCGGAATTATGTAAAAAGCAGGTGAAAGATCTCTGGGTGACACAGCGTGGAACCGGCGGGGCAGTTGCAGAAATGATGGTTTTTTACGCAGATGGAACAGCGGAGCAGATATCCGGTGCAAAATCCGTTCGGGAATGGCTTGGTATGGAGAAAAATCTGTACACTTTACAGGATGGAAGCACCAGAACCGGGCTATCCATTCTGCCCAGTGCGTTTTTTTATCTGGAAGATCTGGAAAAGTCATCATCCGGAGAAGTAATGGTGCAGATGTACGGCGGGGGATTTGGACATGGCTTTGGGGTGAGCCAGTATGGCGCCGCGCAGATGGCGGAGGAAGGGTATCTGTATACGGATATTCTGGCGTATTATTACCAAACAGCTGAAATACAGGTGTATTATTAAGGGATGCATCTTGCAATTTAAAAATTCCAAATTTGAAAGGTTCGCCTGACTTTGGCAGCATGTTAAGATCGCTCTTTTGGTGAAGGTAAAAAAGTAACATAAACAGGGAATATGATTGACAAATTTAATCTCCGTGCTCTATAATTAGGACTTGAATATGGATATGTAAGAATATGGAAGAGGTTCCCTATTCTGAAAGGAGGAATGTTCAGTAATTAAAATCATTATAAAATGTGAGTAAATATACTCGAATATACTCAAAATCCGAAATATAGTTTGTGCTGACTTAATAGCAGGCGGAACTACAGGAAGAAAAACCAGTGCAAGTTGAAAAAGTCTTGCTAACTATAGGGTAGAACCTTGATGGTAGTAGTTGGTCAATAGTCAAGTCCCAAAAACCAAGGGCAAAAAGCAAGGATAAAAATCTAAGAAAGGAAAAGCTATTTAGATGAAAACTTATGAACTAGCATAAATAAGCTAACATAAGTATATACCGATGGCTAGTCGGGAATTTACGACTGTGGAGTGTACATGAACTTGTGAGTAGCGCGTTACTTGTAACCGCCAAAGCATACACGAAGAAGCAGTAACTACAAATCGTGAGATTGCAGCGAATCATCTAGCATATACACTTTTGTATATGTTTTTAGTAGCAGCTTAATATGGAGAAAATCAAAATGACCACTCCTCTGGTGGAGATGGACGGCGATGAGATGACAAGAATTCTGTGGCAGATGATCAAGGATGAGCTGATTCTTCCTTTTGTTGATCTGAAGACAGAGTATTATGACCTTGGACTGGAATACCGTGAGCAGACAAAGGATCAGGTAACTTTTGATTCTGCTTATGCAACCAAGAAATACGGTGTTGCAGTAAAATGTGCGACCATTACCCCCAACGCAGCCCGCGTGGAAGAATATAATCTGACCCAGATGTGGAAGAGTCCCAATGGTACCATTCGTGCTATTCTGGACGGTACTGTTTTCCGTGCTCCCATTCTGGTAAAGGGTCTCGATCCTTATGTTCCGACCTGGACTAAACCCATTACCATTGCAAGACATGCATATGGTGATGTTTATCGTGCAGTAGAAATCAAAGCTCCTGCAGCAGGTAAGGCAGAACTGGTATATACCGATAAAGACGGCAATGAAATCCGTGAAACCATCCATGAATTTGATGGTCCTGGTATTCTTCAGGGTATGCATAATATTAACAAATCCATCGAGAGTTTTGCACGCAGCTGCTTTAATTTTGCGCTGGATACCAAACAGGATCTGTGGTTTGCTACCAAAGATACCATTTCTAAAAAATATGATCATACCTTCAAGGATATTTTCCAGGAAATCTTTGATGCAGAATACAAAGAGAAATTTGACGCAGCAGGTATTGAATATTTCTATACTCTGATTGATGACGCAGTAGCTCGTGTAATCCGTTCGGAAGGTGGTTATATCTGGGCTTGCAAGAACTATGACGGTGATGTTATGAGTGATATGATTGCTACCGCTTATGGTTCTCTGGCTATGATGACTTCTGTTCTGGTATCTCCGGAAGGAAATTACGAATACGAAGCAGCGCATGGTACCGTTCAGAGACATTATTACAAACATCTGAAGGGCGAAAGCACTTCTACTAACTCTGTAGCAACTATTTTTGCATGGACTGGCGCATTGAACAAGAGAGGCGAACTGGATCAGTTGCCCGAATTATGTGATTTTGCTAAGAAACTGGAAAAAGCTACCATTGATACCATCGAAAGCGGCCATATGACCAAAGACCTGGCTATGATGACCAAGCTGGACAATGTTACTGTAGAAACCAGTGAAAGCTTTATCAAAGCAATTCGTGCAAATCTGGAAGCGATGCTGTAGGCAGAGAATAAGGCATATAATGGCGTATTATACGGAAAGAGAACGGGCAATGAGAATCGGTACATAACTTAGGATGATGCTTGTTTCAGATCGTATTAGTTTTTACATAAAAACGGTATAGATTTTGTTCTATACCGTTTTTTATGTGGCGAAAAAGCTGTATTTTATCACATAAACTTACAAGAATACCCCCACTTCAAACTTTTTAGTTAAGTGGTGGGATGAATTGAACTTAAAGATATACAAGTCCTTTGTTTTTCCTTGCAATCATAACCTTCTTCTTAGGATAATTGGTTTTTGTATCACCGAATGCCCGTAAATAGGTACCATTCGTTAATTGCCCGCTCATAATAAGCCGGTTGCCATTATAATAAAATTCTGTTCCTGGCATCAGACGATCAGAGGCATTGTACCTTCTGATACTCTTTTGAACAGTAAGCTGTCCCATGACTCGTTTTGCTTCCCTCTTTCCATGGAGCCGTTTTTGTTCCAGATAAAATTCATGTAAGGACGGCTCTTTTTGTTCCATCCTTTTTCTCCGGTTCTTGGCAACCACTTTTCCATCCAGCTTGTATGTGCGTTCCGTCTGAGCCTTGATATGTGCCCGGTCATGACGACGGTACTGCCTTACTTCGTAAATCTCCGGCAGGTAAGATACAATACCATAAGATTCATGAAAAGACGTTGCTGCAATGGCAACGGCATCATATACATGGTCTTTTGACAACCCTGATCGTTCCCTCTTTTCTTTTGTTTGATAACCAGTTGTCAAATGAACATGTTCTTCCCCGAATATTCCCAGGAGTTCCCGGTAAATATAGGGAATGGCCTGGTTTAAAACAGATAATGCAGCATATTTTTTCTTTTCACCGATCCGGTTTAACTTTTCAGCCCACTTCCTGTCCTTGTGTATCAGTTTGTGATGATATTTACATAACCCTGCAATATTTTCCGGGCGGTTGCTGCCGCCTTTTGATCTTGGCAGGATATGATGATAGTGTTCAATTCTTTCCCCGCAGAAAATACAGACGCCATCTTGCAAGGCACTCACATATTTTTCAACACTGTCATATCCCTTCATCCTGCCATTCTGAAAGTCTGTCCCGAAGATCCTGCCGTTTTCCAGCTCCATAAAGGAAAAACGATTCAACTCCAGTGTCCAGTCAGTGACCGGCAGAATGCTGCAGATATAGCGAATCTGATTCCTATGTGTCTGTACCAGCTGACGGACCGTTGGTGTGATCCACCCCGGTTCTCTTTTCCGGTTGTTAAATTTTGCTTCCGTGTTCCTGATATCATGAAGTACGATTGGCTCCTTACATCCTGGAAGGATGCGTTCCCGGACACCAAAAGACTGTCTATTCTGTACAGCCCTTCTCTGGCGTCTTTTTCGTTCTCCCCGTCTGGAACCGCGCCTGTGTTCTGCGCGTTTCTGCATGAATTTTGGAACCTCTTTGTTCCTTGATGTCACATGGTCTGCATACAGAACAGAAATCGTATCTCCATTACAGAAAATCACAGCATTTCCAATATTGGTCCTGCCAGGATCCGCCCCACCAGACAGGTTCTGTACGTATGCAGTACTCTCATATAATAACTGAATCGTAAACGGACGGCGATTCGTAACCTTTGCTTTCCCTTCACGTAATAAATGACGGACTTTCCCGTGCCGCCTGGTAGGCATTAAGGGCCGTCCATCTGCATCCAATACATATACCATGACGACACCTCCTTTCAAAAAATGAAACCAAATTCATAACCCGGCATAAAGCCGTAATGTTGCCATAGTCTCGATATGACCAAAAGCAGGAATTCAAAGCTTGGCATCACTTTGAAGTGCAGTCATATCATGACTCTGCTCAATTACCATGTCTTACACACGACTCACTTTCGCAAGCCCCCACTTCAAAATTTTTAGAATTTAAGTGGTGGGTAATTGACACACGTTTCCACAAAAGCAGATTGTTTTCAAAGGAAACGTTTAACCTGCCGGTATCTTTTAACCAGGACAGATAAGAACGTACCGTACTGCCGACCAGTGCATATTGCTCGAAATTCATGGTAAGGCCATAGTCGGTGAAAAGTTTTTGCAGAAGTGTTTCAAAACACAAAGGTTCTCTGCACAATTCTACAATATGTTCGGCGATTTCGTTTACTTTATCAATGTTGTACTGCGCCAGCTCTGCAATATTATCTGTGGCGGCTGCATGAGCAGGCACGAAGATTTTAGCTTTCAGAGTTTTTACCATCTCCAAAGTAGACAGATATGCTCCCACATCATAAAGAAAACTAATCTGATATTTGTCCAGGGTTTCTCTGCTGGAAAGGCAGTCGGCCAGATAAACCACATCATCAGGAGTTCTAAAACCTACCATGTCCAGAAAATGTCCCGGCAGCAAAATGATTTCAAATCCATCTGGTAATTGATCTTTAGTAAGATATTCAGCGCTGCTTTCCTGAGCCATCAGAAATTTGTGTCGTAAGTCTTTAGAAGGAAAGCCTCCATATAAAAAAGAGGGCTCTAAAACCGGATGGAGAGTAAAATCGCATTCCATTCCCGGTGCATAGATTTTGCAGCCGGTCTGGTCCTGGAGATATTTATTGCCTCCAATATGATCTGCATTGGAATGTGTATTGTAAATTGCAGTTAAATGCCAGCCATTTGCATCCAAAATCTGACGTACCTTTCGTCCGGCACTTTTGTCATTGCCGCTGTCGATCAGACAAACTTCAGTGTCGTTTAATTTTACAAGTCCGATTTTGGCAGGGCTCTGGATATAATAACTGTTTTCTGAGACTTGTATTAATTCATACATGATGATTCCTCCATTCTTTTAAAATCTATTATGACATAAAAAGGCAAATAAAGCTACGTGTAATCTCTGTGTTTTATATTGACAAAAGTCATGTGAAAGGTAAAATATATGTAAAAATATGCAGAATAAATACAGAATCATTCGATTTTTTGCTGAATGACTGCATGAAAATGGAGGAATTAAAAATATGGAACTGACAAGAACGCAGGCAATGGAACTTTTGAAAAAATATAACAAATCTTCCCAGGATTATAGGGCCGGAGTATGCACTTCCAGCAGACGTTTTGCCCGAAGCAAGATCGGTTATTTCTTATTTTATTCCGTTTACAGAAGAACTTGTAGAAAGTAATATTGATGAAATCGAAAGTTCCAGTGAATGGGACTGTGCCAATATTGAAACGAACGCTCTTCTGATCGATCTGAACAAATATCTGCAGGATATTCTTGCAAAAGAGGGATATCACACTTCTATGCTGCCGCCCAGTTATCAGTATGACGAAGAAGAACTGGTCAGCAACTGGTCTCACAAAAGTGTAGCCTATATTGCCGGACTTGGTAAATTTGGTATTCATCATCTTCTTATCACGGAAAAAGGCTGCTGCGGACGTTTCGGCAGTGTCGTTACGGATATGGAGCTGACTCCCAGTCAAAGGCCAAAAGAGGAATTTTGTCTGTATCGTCACGATGGCAGCTGCGGAGAATGCATGAAGCGATGTGTAGCAGATGCATTTTGCAGACAGGGGCTTGAGGTGTATTACGACCGGCAAAAATGTAACGATCAGATTTATAATGGAAATCTTCCCAAATATATAAACGGGGTGGGAGATACCTGCGGGAAATGCATGTGCGGTGTACCGTGTTCGCTTGTGAATCCTGTTCGAAAAAAGAAAAAATGTTAACAGTTCAGTGCGAAATGTAATAATAGGATAGAAGAAAAGAGATTAAATCGTAATGTCATGAAATGAAGATGTTGTGATTTGATCTCTTTTCTTTTGTAGGATCTATGTATTGGTATGTTAACAAAAACAGAACAAATTTTCGAAAAACACTTGCATAAGACAGAAAAATCTGATACAATCCAAAGAACATTTGTTCTGCATATTAAATTGATTAAAACAAACAACAAGGGATGGGGAGAGACAATACAAAAATTAGGTATATCTACACTGATTTATTCTGTAAACCAGAATTTAACGAATAGATAGATGCTAAATACAAAAAGGTTTTCTCCCCACTACACAATAACAAAAACCACTTTATTTCTCCATCACTTTTTTATTATAATAAAGGCAGATATGCTGTACGGAGGTATTACATATGCATAATTATCATCAAAAAAAGGAATTCTCAAACAGACAGCAATATGAGAGTAAATTAGAAGAATTACCTGGCTTTATCCGAACATTTCTCCGTTCAAAGGAGCAGGATTATCAGGTTCAGACACTTCTGGCATATTGTCAGGATTATATTCATTTTTTATATTTTCTGCTTCAGACAAATTCTACTTTGCAGAATAGGGAAATTTCCGGAATTGGAGAGATTGATCTGGATGTTTTTCGTCAGCTGACTTCGGAAGATCTTGAAGAGTACCGGGTTTATCTGACTAGCTATAGTATTATGAATGAAGAAGGGGAAATCCAGAATTTTACGAATAGCGAGACCTCCATAAAACGTAAAATGGCGTCTTTGAATGGTTTGTTCCGTTATTTGTATCTGAAAAAGCGGATTCCGGAAAATCCTATGGAGCGGATTGAACGGCCTAAGAATCGAAACGACCATTCTGCCAGATACCTGGAAATTGAAGATGTGAAATTGCTTATGGACAGTGTTGCGGCGGGCAGTGCGGAATATGCTTCAGATCGGCAGTTGAAATATCTGCTGAAAACGAAAGAAAGGGATCTGGCGATTTTTACTTTATTGCTGCATACAGGACTCCGGGTTTCTGAGTGTGTAGGGCTGGATTTGGATGATATCAGTTTTGACCGGCGGGAGATTCAGATTCAGAATCCGGATGGAAGCAGAGATTTGCTTTATATGAATGAAACCACCTTATCTGCTTTACAGAATTATGTTTATGGAGCAAGAAAAGCGATTCCCCCCGCGGAAGGGCATGAAAAGGCATTATTTCTTTCTTCCATGAAAGGAAAACGTTTGTGTGTAAAAGCGGTGGAGAATATGGTGAAAAAGTACGGTCAGTATACGGGAATGCCCATTAAGATTACACCCCACAGTATGCGTAAAACGTATGGAACACAGTTATATGAAAGAACCGGTGATTTGAAAGCAGTTCAGCAGCAGCTCCGCCATAAATGTATCGATACAACTTCGCGATTTTATGTGGGAGATTCTGCCCAGCGAAAGCGTCAGATTGCAGAGATTGATCTGTATGGGGATGAAAAGTAGAGATTTAAACATTTCTTTAACATTTCTATGTTAAGATGCCCATGTAAGAAATATTGTCTATATTTTGAAGGAAAAACTTTATAGAAAATAATTATTAAAAACGAATAGAAGGAATAAAGGATACGATTCTGCAGAAGGGACGAAGTATTATGTTTCAGATATTAGTAGTGGAAGATGATAAGGAACTGAATGCTACGGTATGTTCCTATTTGAATGGTAATGGCTACACGGCTGTGGGCTGTATTCATGCAAATGATGCTTACAATGCCATGTACGGGAAAATGTTTGATCTGATTATTTCAGATATTATGATGCCGGGGATTGATGGCTTTGAATTTGCTAAAACGGTACGGGAAATTGATAGTAATATCCCTATTTTGTTTATGACGGCCCGGGATGATTTTGAGTCGAAAAGAAAGGGATTTCGCATTGGTATTGACGATTATATGGTAAAGCCTGTGGATCTGAATGAGCTTTTACTGCGGATTGAAGCGCTTTTGCGCCGTGCGGGAATCGCCAATAAAAGGAAGCTGGAAATAGGAAACTTACTTTTGGATGTGGAAGAACATACGGTGTATCTGAATGATGAAGAAATTAACCTGACCGTAC
Source organism: Lachnospiraceae bacterium (assembly GCA_045121095.1). Taxonomy (GTDB): domain Bacteria; phylum Bacillota; class Clostridia; order Lachnospirales; family Lachnospiraceae; genus TWA4. The sequence goes on from JBGVFN010000209.1 coordinate 10,269, forward strand.
GTGAGTTTGATTTATTATATAAATTACTGTCGTATCCCAAAAAGACGTTTACCCGTTCTCAGTTGATGGATGAATTCTGGGATGCAGATTCGCGTTCCGGTCCGCGTGTTGTGGATGTTTATATTACAAAACTTCGTGACAAATTATCCGAATGTAAGGATTTTGAAATTGTGACGGTACATGGTTTGGGATATAAGGCGGTGTTAAAATGAGCGGAAGCGATGAAATGCGGCAGCTTCAGATAAGGCAGTACCAACTTTCCATTAGGAGATTTTTGATTTTTTTTGGATTAATTGCATTTGTGCTTACCTGTAATTTTGTTCTTTTTCTGAATTTTGTTGATTTAGAAAGAGAACAGCTGGAAGAGGCTGCGCCCCTTACTTTTATCAATGTCATCTTTTTGACGCTGATTTTCTGTACCATTGATGGACTTCGCAGAAAATGGAGTATTGAGCGGCCTGTGAAACGGATTCTGGAGGCAGCGGATAAGATCACCAAAGAAGGTGATTTCAGTGTGCGGATCCAGCCTATTCACGATGTGGATACGGGAAATGAATTTGATTTAATCATTGACCGACTGAATCAGATGACAGAAGAACTCTCCGGAGTAGAAACCTTGCGCAGTGATTTTATCGCCAATGTTTCGCATGAGCTGAAAACCCCCCTGGCAGTTATGCAGAACTATGGAATTTTACTGCAGCAGCCCAATTTATCGGAAGAAACCCGCTTGGAATATGCAAAAGCAATTACAGAAACCTCCAGACGTCTGGCGGATTTGATTACGAATGTACTAAAACTAAATCGCCTGGAAAATCAGCAGATTTACCCGGAGGTCAGGACCTATAATCTAAGCGAACAGATCTGCGAATGTTTTTTGGTATTTGAGGATGCATGGGAGAAAAAAGAACTGGAAATTGAAACAGACATTGAAGAAGATGTGATGATTACTGCCGATCCGGAGCTGCTTTCTCTTGTATGGAACAATTTGTTGTCCAATGCCATAAAATTCACGGACCATGGCGGACGGATTTTTGTGGGTTTAAAAAAGGAAATGGATTTTACGTTTGTAACCGTGTCTGATACGGGCTGCGGTATGAGCGCTGAGGTAGGAAAACATATTTTTGAGAAATTTTACCAGGGAGATACTTCTCGCGCGACACAAGGGAATGGATTGGGTTTGGCTTTAGTAAAACGGATTATTGATATTACAAAAGCAGATATCTCAGTATCCAGTACGCTTCATAAAGGAAGTACCTTTACTGTAAAGATACGAAATGAAAACAGGTAGTGAAAGATAGGAAACAAAAACAGGTAATGCTTCAGAAAGTGTTCACGATTAGATGGTGAAAATCATACTATAAGAAATCAGAGGAATAATTTAGTGAAAGATCAGAGAGATGATTTAACAAATAATTTAACAGAGAATAAAGAACGTGCAGGATGTGCAGAAAATGCAGAAGGAATGGAATATACAAAAAATACAGAGAACACAGAACATGCTGACGAAACATTTTCCTATACGTATTCTGCTGTTCAACAGCAGGAAATCAGGAAAATCCGGGAAAAATATCTGCCGAAAGACCAGAAGGAAACCGCCATGGAACAGCTTCGCCGGCTGGATAAAAGTGCTGCCGGACCAGGAAGCGCAATTTCAATCATGCTGGGGGTGGTCGGCACACTTCTTATGGGGACGGGCATGAGCTGTACCATGGTTTGGACGGATCAATATTTTATACCGGGAATTGTGATCGGCGTGATCGGGATGCTGGTAATGGCCAGCGCATATCCTGCTTATGTGACCATTACCAGAAAACAGCGGGAAAAGATTGCTCCGAAGATATTGGAACTTTCTGAGCAGCTGCTGGATGAATATCCGAATTAAATAAGTATCTGAATTAAATGAGTATCTGAATTAAATAAATATCCGAATTAAAAAGCATGCAGTCGTTGTTTTAGAAAAATTGTAACCATTACGATGCAATACAGCAGTGCAAAAGCCCAGGCCAGTGGATTTGCCAGGCAAATACCCAGAAAACCAAGCCATCGAACTGCTAGAAGACCGCCCAGGCTCCGTCCGAGCAATTCGCCCATGCCGCTTAAAACCGCCTGAATGCTGTAGCCCATGCCCTGCAGAGTATTTCGGAAGATCATTAATGCACCGTGAAGACAGAAAAATACACTGATTATGGTTAGATACTGGATGGAAAATGCTGCAGTTTCTCCTGCAGAAGTTCCAAGAACCAGTTCTGTAAAGAATTTTTTGCCGAAAAAGATTACAATCCAGGCAAAAACACAGTAGGTCCATTGAATGGTCAGTCCTGCTTTGATACCATCGCGGATACGGTCAGGACGTTTGGCACCATCATTCTGACCGGCATAAGTAGCCATTCCCATGCCGATACTTTCCATGGGGAGCGTAAACATCTGGCGGACTTTTTCGCCGGCAGTTTGTCCGGCAACTGCCAGACTGCCCAGCGAATTAATCGCCCCCTGCATGATAACAGCACCAATGGCAGAGATGGAATATTCAAATCCCATAGGAAATCCTACTGCACAAAGATGCTGAAAATGACTGGAAGACAGGGCACGGAGCCCGCTGCTGTCAGAAAGCAGCTTTGTTTTGGCGATAAGCCAGTAAAGATTCAGCAGTCCACTTACCAGCTGACTGATTACAGTAGCCAGTGCTGCACCGGCTACACCCAGCTGAAAAGGAACGATCAATATAAAATCCAGCGCAATATTTAAAAAACTGGAGAAGAGCAGGAAATAAAAAGGGTGTTTGGAGTCGCCTGCTGCACGCAGTGCGCTGGAAGAAAAATTATAAAGGATCGATGCAGGAATTCCGAGGAATAAAACGCGGATATAAAGAGAGGCATCCTCAAAAATATCCGAAGGCGTCTGAATTAGATACAGAAGCGGATCTGCAAGCAATATGGTGGCGATGGTCATGATCACAGCCATAATCGTGCAAAGCCATACTGCATTCCAGAAATACCGTTTAAATTCATCGGATTGTCTGGCTCCTACAGATTGGGCCAGTGGAATTCCGAAACCGACACAGGCCCCCTGTATAAAGCCAAGCGTTAAAAAATGTAAAGAATAAGTAGCACCAACTGCAGCCAGTGCGCTGGTGCTGATCAGACGTCCAACCATAATAGTATCTACGAAACTATATAATTGCTGGAATAATGTTCCCAAAACCAGTGGGATGGAAAAAATCAGAATTTGCGTAATGGGACGCCCTTTTGTCAAATCCATGGTAGTTTATTCCACTTCGATCAATTCATATTCTCTGGAACCAAATCCGAGTTCAGCAGAAGCTTCGATTGTATGCACACCATTACGGCTTTCAATTCGTTCCAGCAGATGTGCCTGGCCCGGGTCATCGGTTGCCGCATAAACCAGATCCAGACATGCCTGATCAATGGCAATGGGGTCTAATGAAATCAGAATACCGATATCTTTCATACAGGGATCTTCTGCAACAGCACAGCAGTCACAATCTACAGACATATTCTTCATAACATTGATATAAACAAGGTTTCCCTTAAAATAATCTACTACAGAAAGGGCTGCATCTGCCATAGATTCCAGGAAAGAATCATGGTCTGAAGTCCAGATTTTTTCCGGTTCACCTGCACCGTGAATATATGCTTTGCCAAAAGAAGATGCTGCGCCGATGGACAGCTGTTTTAACGCTCCGCCGTAACCGCCCATGGGATGTCCTTTAAAATGAGAAAGAACCAGCATGGAATCGTAATTCGCCAGATTTTTACCAACATAGTTCTTCTGAATCTGCTTTCCTTTTTTGATGGAAAGAACCAGATCCGGACCTTCTGCATCCATGATATCAACAGGAAAATTATCAGTCCAGCCGTGATCTTTCATGGTTTTTACATGCTTTTCGGTAGTATTGCGGGTTCCTTCGTAAGCGGTGTTGCATTCTACCACGGTACCACCCACGTGATCAATCAGTGGTTTCCAAAAATCCGGACGAAGGAAATTCTGATTCCCCGGTTCACCGGAATGTACTTTTACAGCCACCTTACCGGAAAGGGGAGTATTGATTAATTTGTAAAGTTCCAGAACTTTTTCCGGTGTAATAGTTTTAGAAAAATAAACCTTTGACTTCATTGTACATGCTCCTTTTCATTTATGATGCTATCTGCGCCAGCAGACATTTCCATTTCCTATAGTTTACAATATGTACCAGCTATCAGGCAAGAGAAAAATGTGCAAGTCTGTTAATATAAAAACTTATGGATGCTCGTTGATATCTATTGATATTTATTGATACTGAAACGGCTGCGAAATCATCTCTCTGTATTTGGATGGACTCATTCCATTAATTTTTCGGAAAATACGTGTAAAATAATTAATATCCTGGATTCCGCAATAAGCAGCGATGGTCTGAATTTGCAGATTCGTAGTGTTCAGAAGCAGGATAGCATGTTCGATTCGTTTTTTGTTTACATAATCTGTGAGGGTACTGCCTGTTTCTTTTTTAAAAAGAGTAGAAAGATAGCCGGCACTGATATGAAACAGATCGGCCATATGTTTCAAACTCAAATCATCTGTCAGGTTGAGATTTACGTGATGAATTACTTTTTGTACCACCGGTGAGCAGCCTTTTACCGAATAGTTGAGAACCAGGCGGCAATATTTATGGATCATATCCCGTTCCATACAATTTTCCGGTATGGAGGAAAATCCCTCAATCTGTTTGATAAATCTGGAGGAAACCTGCTCCAGATAAACCGGATGAACACCGCCATGTTCTGCAGCTTTTCGCAAAAGCGTATCCAGAGTGATTAAGTAATTTTTGTAATCTCTCAGTTCATCCGATGTTTTGGGGACATAACGGATTCCATCTTTCGCTGCTAAAAGCTGGTCGGCCAAAGCCAGATTGCCGTGACTTACTGCCTGCATTAACTGATTTTCACAGTAATAACGGCTTTCCACAACATTTACATTAATAGGGGTAAGGTATAAAGAATCCGGAGGATTGGAAAGAAATTCATCATTTGGGGATAACCACCAGGTTTTTCCGTGGGATACAGAAATCTGATAATCCGTCCCTTCCCAGATACTTTCAGCCAGCGTATTAATAAAACTAACAAACTGGGTTTCAGAATTAACAAAGGGAATATTATAATAATAATTTTCCAAAAGCGGCAGAAGGTGGACGGGGATATCCAGCGACTTCAATATTTGCTCATAATTACTGGCATTAATATCAATGTAAGTAAACGGACCAATCAGAAAATATTGTTTTTTTTCGGGGTTGGGAAGTTTGATGCAGATATAATTACAATAATGCTCATCGCAGTAATAATACAAAGTCCTATCTTCATAGGTGCTGATGCTGTTTTTGAAAAAAAGATCTTTATCAAAACCCTTATACAAACTTTCGCGCAGACCATGGTCAAGAAGTTCTATATTTTCAAAAGGTTCCTCGTAAATCACGCAGGAAATACGTCGATTTTCCAGTACTTTTTTTACATATGCCAGTACGCTGTCATAATGCATAGTGATTCTCCATCTTTGATATAAGTTTTTAGAAGTTCAATATTTGTCAAATAAATACCATAATTGTTACAATTTTCCTTTATTTTAGTACGATTTTAATATGACATCAATAGAAGAAAAGGATTATGCTAAAACGAACTAAAAAAATGCTCGTTTACACGATACAGGTCATCCGTTAAAATAAATGGGAGTTTCGGAAAATGAATTTAAATGGTATAATCAGTTTACCTGATTAACATACGAGGGAAAGGAGAAACTGTTCAAAAATCTTTTTTATTTTGAGCAGCGAGAGATTATGAAGAAAACAATGAATGCGAAAGCCATGCTAAGTATTTCCATGGCGATTTTTGGAACGCTTGGGGTTTTCACAAGAAATATTGCGGTCGCTTCTGGTGAGCTGGCTTTATATCGGGCGATTTTAGCAGCAGCTTTAATTTTAGTGTATCTGGCAGTTTCCAAACAGAAAATTGATTTCAGTGGAATTAAAAAAGAGATTCCTTTGCTGCTTGCATCAGGAATGGTCATGGGAATTAACTGGATTTTGCTGTTTCAGGCGTATCGTTATACCACCATTTCAGTTGCAACACTAAGTTATTATTTTGCACCGGTGATCGTAACCATTGTATGTCCCTTTTTGTTTCATGAAAAACTGACCAGAAAACAGATTATTTGTTTTATCATGTCAACCATCGGACTGGTTCTGGTCATCGGTATTGGAACTCTGGGGCAGGGCGGAACGGACCTGCTGGGGATTTTATTTGGATTGGGAGCCGCAGTATTTTACGCCACGGTTATTCTGTTGAATAAATTTATTAAAAATGTGGCGGGAATCCACCGGACATTGTTACAGTTTTTTGCGGCAATTCTGATTTTGATTCCTTATGTAGCATGTACCAGTGGCTGCCTGCTGGCGTCTTTGGATACAAAAGGGTGGATTTGCCTGCTGATTGTAGGATTGGTTCATACAGGTATTACATATTGTTTGTATTTTTCGGCGCTGAAAGATCTGAAAGGACAGGAAACAGCTATTTTAAGTTATATCGATCCGCTGGTTGCAGTACTGATTTCTGTTCTGATTCTGGGCGAAAGTATGAGTATTTCCCAGGCGTTAGGCGGCGCTATGATTCTTGGTTTTACTTTATGGAACGAAAAATAGTGCGAAATTAGATTATGAAACTCAAACTTCGCACATTAAAATGTGCCTATGTACCTTGAAAATTCAATAATAACTGGCATAAAAATAAATTCTTTCCATTAAAATTAGAGAAAAGTCACTTGGCACTGATAGCGGCTAAGTGACTTTTTTCTTTTAGGATGGAGGAGGACAGACATGAGCATAAAAATTGAAAATTTATGTATGGAATATATTGCTTTGGATATCTGCATGGAAACAGATGTTTTTACGCTACATTGTCTCTGATAATGACCTAGAGCGAACATTGATTGTGTAATTTTATAAGGTAGTGAAG
>JBGVFN010000210.1:0-4007 GCA_045121095.1 Lachnospiraceae bacterium
TGGAACAACCATCTCTTTGTAAAAATGTTGATTTAATTTCATTTTTCACTCATTTTACTTGCTTTTTATAAATGACCATGCGTATTCTCTAGAATCTACATTTTGTGCAGAAAACGCTTCCTCTCCATGCATCGTAATATCATAAATGATATACGTATTTTGTAATTCTTCTTCTGACACTTCTGACATCGATTGATAACTTCCCTGCCCATTTCCTTCATATTTTTGAGATAACACGATAGAGTATCCGTTAATTTCCCCTATATACCCTGTATATATTGCACCAGATGCATTATATGTCCAGTATACTTTGCCATCTTCAAAAATTTCCACTTTTCTTCCTGCATTAGCTTCCCAGATTCCAATTAGTTCATCTGGAACATTATTTAAATCATATACACTCTCTAATTCACTATTGCTGTTTTTATCACTTAGTTTCATTAATAACACTACATTTCCTATAAGTGATATTACCAACAAAACACTTAGCACTAATACAATCCTCTTCTTCATTTATTATGTATCATCTCCTATGTATATCAACATTAATTCCATCTCATTTTGTTTATAAAATATTATTTTTCTACAAGTTCCCAGTTTCTTATACCTTTACTGATATCTAAAATATACTTTCGCTTACATTTCTCACAAGAAATATATACATCGTGGTCACGAAATCCAGGTATATTATCATGTTCTTCCACTACTTTTCCACTACCACATGGACATTCATATTCATACCTTTCAGTATCACCTGAGCCAACTCCATACCCCAGCGAATCTTCAATACTTGAATATACCAATTTTGTTCTCACAACTACACCGCCTTATCTAACTTTTCTTTTTCTACAAATAGGGCAATATGCTCTACTAAGGTAAGCGCCTAAATATTGGGCGGCTTGAATAACCCCATGTGTTGCCCCATAATAGTAGAAAGTAGATTTTTACTACACTTTCTTTCAGTAATAACCCTACTGTTAGAAATTCACTACATTATGGAGGTGCTCTATGACCCAATCCAGAGCAAACCGCCGCTCACAGGATGAGTGGTTTCAATTGATACAGGAATGTCGAAGCAGCGGCTTGAGTGACCGTACCTGGTGCGAGCAGCATGGCATTTTAGTCAGCTCTTTCTACAACGCGGTAAAACGCCTCAGAAAAAGAGCCTGTGACATTCCTAATTCTTCCAATAGAAGAACATATGCACTGGATCTTACCTCTGCCAACAAACAGGAGGCAGTCCAGATTGATATATGTCCGGCTCCTTATCCGGAAGCAGTTCCATCTGCAAAGCAGATGTGTCCTGCGCCGCACCTTGACAATTCACATACGATTGAACTTATGATGGATAACGTTTCCCTTAAAATCAGCAATTCGGCAGATCCGTTCCTTTTGCAGCAGATCATCCGGATGCTGCGTACAGTTCAATGTTAGCGGATATTTCCGGTGTCGATGCTATCTATATCGTGACCGGGTATACTGACATGAGAAAGTCTATCGATGGTTTATGCGCTCTGGTTCAGGAACAGTTCCCTGCCAATGAGAACCTGAATGCACTCTATCTGTTCTGCGGACGGAAATGCGACAGGATCAAAGCACTCCTTAAAGAACCGGATGGTATGGTATTAATCTATAAGAAGCTGACTGTACAGGGACGCTACCGGTGGCCAAGGGACAGATCTGAAGTCAGGAATCTCTCCTGGAGAGAGTTTGACTGGCTCATGTCCGGCATCGACATTGATCAGCCAAAGGCGATAAAAGTGACCTGTGCACAGCTCTGAAAAGTGCATAGGAAAAGTGCTGTTTTTCCTTTATTTTCGGCACTTTTCAGGCTTTGTTTTCCTGTAAATCAGCCTCATTTTCTGGTAAAATAAGTATCAGAAAAGAGGTGAAAAACAGTGGCTCAGAACGCAAAAGACATCCAAATGCGGGAATTAAAAGATCTTCTTAATGAACTCCGGGAAACCAATAAACTTCTCCGGAAGACACTTGAAGAGACCCAAAAAGAGAAAGCAGTGCTCCAGCAGGAGCGTGATAACTTCAAGGAACAGGTTGACTACCTTACAAAGAAGCTGTTTGGTTCTTCCAGTGAAAAAGGAGCCTGTGATATCCCGGGGCAGATGAACCTCTTTAATGAGGCTGAATCTGAAATGGATCCATCTGCGGAAGCCGCGGATGAACTTGCTGCCACTGAACTTTCCGAAGCGGAAGCACCGGAAAATAAAGCAAAGAAGAAGCGTTCTTCAAATGAAGAGCGTTTTAAAGGCATTCCTGTAAAAAAGGTCTATCTCGAACCAGCCGAAGAGGCACGTATCTGCAGTAAATGTGGAAATCAGATGGAGCAGATCGGTACAGAGTTTGTACGCCGCGAGTTAAAGATCATTCCGGCAAGAGCAACCGTGGTCGAATACTACAGCGTAAACTATGGCTGTAAAAACTGTAAGGAGCACGGGAACACTCCTATGATCATCAAAGGCAAGGACGGAAAGGCTCACATGATGTACGGGATGGCTTCTGCCTCCACAGTGGCATGGGTCGTTTATCAGAAATACTGTAACGGAATGCCTTTGTACCGGATCGAACAGGATCTTGGCCGTCTGGGTGCAAAGATCAGCCGTGCAACGCTGGCAAACTGGGTGATTAAAAATGCAGAGGCATTCTTTACACCGATGTATGAGTATTTTCACCGTAAACTGCTGGTCAGAAACTTTGTAATGGCAGATGAAACCCCTGTTCAGGTATTGCATGAGCCGGAACGCCGTGCCCAGACAAAGTCATATATGTGGCTGTTCCGGAGCGGTGAAGACGGCGAGCATCCGATCGTGATCTATAAGTATTCCGAAACGCGGGCCGGTGATACGGCAGTGGATTTCCTGAATGGATTCCAGGGGTATCTGATGTGTGACGGATACAGTGGTTACAATAAAGTAGCCGCTGCAAAACGGCTTGCCTGTTGGGCACATATCCGCAGATATCTGATCGATGCGATCCCAAAAGGAAAACAACTGGATTATACGCAGCCCTCGGTGCAAGGAGTCATGTATATCAACCAGCTTTTTGATAAAGAGGACAAGATCCGTCAGAAATATAAAACGTTCGATGCCATCAAGGAAGCCCGGCTCACTCATGAAAAGCCAGTCATTGAAGGCTTTTTGTCATGGCTTGAAAAGCAGGATCCAGTCCGCAACTCCCGTCTGGACAAAGCGGTGACCTATATCCGTAACCGAAAAGATCATCTTATGACATATCTGGAGGATGGACGCTGCAGTTTTTCGAACAACCTGAGCGAGAACTGTATCCGGCCATTTGTGGTCGGAAGAAAAGGGTGGCTGTTCTGTGATACACCGGCTGGAGCCCAGGCAAGTGCCATGGCCTACACAATGGTAGAAATGGCCAAGGCAAACAAGGTGAATGTTTACCACTATCTTACCTTTCTGTTCGAGCATCAACCGAGCGATCAGATGACGGATGAAGAACTGGAACAGCTCGCTCCCTGGAATGAAACTGTAAAAGCCGAGATCCAGAGACGGGTCGACAGCCAAACCAATGAATAGCTGCTCGCAATGGTTAAATCGTATGTGAATTGTCAAGGTGCTTCAGTTGCTAAATGCTAAACCCAACTGGGGCATTTTTGATGTAGTAAAAATTTACTTATAGGTCAATAAATCCCCTTTTGTGTGTGACGGTCGAAAATTAAGCGCTTACAAGAAAACATGCCGAATTGTTACAAAGCTCGGAGATTTTGTGTGTTGAAAAAGTGGGGCGAATTTTGCCCCACCTTTCGGAAAATTGTTATTGTTATCTTCGGATTGACTCTACAATGTTAATTTTTCTGATCTCGCTTGACGCATATAAGGAGAACACAGAATAAATAACCGTAAGCAAGGCGACATAAGCGACCAAAAATAGCCATGGAAAGGTAAAACTGATAATATGCTTCGCCTCGTTTAACTTGCTGCAAGCGACAAAACTTGCAATAGAACTTCCTGCTATAGAAAGTTTGAAAC
>JBGVFN010000211.1:0-22997 GCA_045121095.1 Lachnospiraceae bacterium
CCGCTGCGTGCATGGCTGCTTTTAACAGAAAATGTAAGTTCTCTCTGCAAAAACCGTAAATCCCGTTATGTTATGATCCCCAGCGGCAGAAAGCATACTTTTGGCGAAATGTGTGACCGCAAGCATTACTTCCCTCCTAAAAGAATGCCTTTTGAGGATATGCAGATGCAGGTGCAGAAACATCCTGTGGAGCATTTGAATCGCCTGTACAAAGATTATACACAAATTCCGCCTGTAGAAGACAGAGTTCGTCACAGTGTTGTTGCATACGAACTCCGGAGGAAAGATTGATGAAAAAAGTACTTAAGAAAACACTAAAAAAAATGAGTAAATTCTTTCTTTTTAAAATGCTGTTTCCTGTATTTTACAAAATCTGTGCACTTCATCCGGTAAAATCCAATAAAGTTCTGTTGATCGAAACCCATGATGAAACGCTGAATGGAAGTTTTCGAATGGTCTGTGCCTGGCTGAAACAAAAGCGACCGGATGTAAAAATACATGTTGTTTATACAAGAGCCGATTCTGTCAATCAGTTTGTCTACTTACTCAATTGTCTAAAACTGATTTATGAATTATCCAACAGCAAAGCTGTTTTCTTATCCGAAGCCTGCAATATTCTAGGAGCTGTCAACAAAAGAAAAGAAACACGGGTCATCCAACTATGGCATGGCTGTGGTGCATTTAAAAAATTTGGTTACAGTACAGCTGAACTTCTCTGGGGAGCCACCAGAGAAGAACTGGAGGAATATCCCAACTATGAAAATATGGATATCGTTACGGTCAGCAGCCCTGAAGTCATCTGGGCTTATGAAGAAGCCATGGGAATTGAGAGAGAAAAAATCCTCCCTATTGGCATCAGCCGAACGGACCTCTTTTTCCAGAAAGATTTTCTGAACAAATGCAAAACAAACTTCTATAAACAGTTTGCAGGTACTGAAAATAAAAAAATTATTTTATATGCCCCTACGTTTCGCGGAAATATGGATGATATCAAAACCTGTGAAGAATTTCCTTACGAAGATTTTTGCAGAAAATTCGGAAAAGCTACCATTTTACTGGTAAAACACCATCCATTCGTTAAATCCAGACCAGAACTACCGGAAATTTGTAACGGAATTGTATTTGACGTTACGGAAACCATGAAAATCGAAGAACTGCTTTGTATTAGTGATTTATGTATTTCTGATTACTCTTCTCTCATCTTTGAGTATTCACTGATGGAACGTCCTATGATTTTCTTTGCTCCGGACAAAAACGAATATGATGACTGGAGAGGATTCTACTATCCGTATGAAGAAATGACTCCTGGTCCTATCTGTGAAGATGCAGATACACTGCTTCAGGCTATTGAAAACAATCTGCAGCACTTTGATGCAGAAAGAATTCGACAATTCCGTAATAAATTTATGAGTGCCTGCGACGGACATTCCACTAAACGTATTATGGAACTGGCATTTGCAGAAGATAATATTTAAATCCTTCTCTATATATTAAAAAACAATTTCTCGTAAAAAGGAGTGGTTTTACACCACTCCTAAATTCAATTTCAAAAAACAGATATTTTATATTTCTTGCACTTGCTTGCCTTTTAACAAATATAAATAATAAGCAATTACGATAGGCATAGAGTAAATAATGGGGAATGCATAACGTGGATGTCCCTGTATAACTGGAGCCAATACTATAATTGCATTACTCAATATCAAAGGAATCGATAAAAGAATCCATTGAAAAGTTTTCTTATAAATCGCAAAAATAAAAACTGCAATTAGCACCAAATTATAAAATCCCAAACTACACAGCAAACCAATGACAGGAACAGAAAACAATAACTTCTGGAATCCTGCATCAGTAGTCTGAATTTCATCATCCTCTATTACAACTTCCTGAAATCCTTCCAATTCAGGATATATCGTTTTATAATGTTCATAATAAGTTTGATAATAAATTCTATCATTTTCCACAATTGGATAAAGAATATAATAATTCTGATTCATAGTTGCTTCGACATAGACCAGTGGATGTTTAAAGAACTGCTTTAACCATACCAATAGATAATTTATTAATTCTTTCTGTGTAGAATTATCATTGAAAGTTGATTTAACAGGATCAGAAATTCTGGGATCATAATTTTCTGGCAGATTTTCATAATCAAGAATTGCTGAAATCGCCTCTTTTTCTTCCTCAGTCACTTCATCACCATACATCGAAACATACCTTGCCGTTTGTTGAAACGCAATCGATAATGCTTCACGAATACTTCCTTTCTCAATATTACAGCGAGAAATCAAAGCACCATTCACCGCATTTGAGCAAAGCACCGGCACCATCATTAAAATAATTGCTTTTCCCAGAATAGCCTTGTTCTCTTTTTTCCGGAGAATTCTAATAAAATAATATCCCAACAGAACAATTATAAACGGATAAAGCACATACTTCCCATTGTTCCGGAATAAAAGAACACCCGATACGGAAATAAACCATAAAAAAAGATGGATTTTACTTTTAAAATATTCTGCCCCCATTGTCAGCAAGTAAACCAATTCTGTCATAAACAAAAGGAAAATATAGCTGTACAAATTATCTTTCAGCAACACGTTCACATATGCAGAATAATATGGAAGCAGGATTCCAATAACAAGACTCAATATTTTTAACCACTGAGGTGCTCCCAGTTTTTTCATGGTGTAAAATGTATACGCCAATACAAGTGCACATACTGTCATCTGGAACAATATAAATAGAAAAATACCAAACTCTCCATCTTTTAACACAGTTCCAATCTGCAAAATCAATCCCATAAGCACCGTATGAGCTGGCGGATGATGAGATGTAAACCTTTTTTCACCATAAAATTGTATCAGCTGATTCCATGAATCCAGACAAGCATATCCTGGATAAGCAATAATAATATGATGTAGCCAACCAATAATCAAGGTAATCAGAGGCGCTGCAAATGGATGTTTATCATAAATTATTCCAATTTTTGATTTTTCAGTAACAGATAATTCTACAGACTTTCGATGTAAAAACCATAACAGTAAATGTGCCGCCTCATTAATAATCCACGCTATGCCAATCACATAAATAATTGACTTTATAACCTGACCGTCTGACGAATGAATATTATCCAACGTATCATCAATTCGAAAGCTCTCGCCCATCAACCAAATTATTGCTATAAAAATGCTGACTATCGGCAATACACATGTGCGCAGTTCTTTTTTTTTCTCAAGCCACAAACCTGCTCCTGCCAGACAGAAAAAAAGAAGCGTTGACTGCATTGATGTATTTCTCAGACTTGCTTTAAGATTCCAGAACACTTCACCAACAACGCTAACTATTCGATTTTCTGATAATGTAGGTTCATTAAACGTCACGCTTAAAGCTATAGCAGCAATATAAGAAAATACTAATATTAAGATTTGCTGCTGCCTTTCAGTCCTGCGAATTTTTTTCACTTATTCTCCTTCTTTCTTTTCCAGAAGTAATTTTCTTGTTACAAAATTATAGATCATAACAATTCCTGTGACTACAATTTTAGATGCCATATAAAAAATACCAAATTGCTCAACGCCAATCCACATGAGCAACTCTGTCAGCCCAAGACCTATCACACTTAACACAACAAAAATGATAAACTCATTCACCTTATTCAGGTCATCTTTTGAACAGAATACGTAACGCATACTTAATAAATAGTTTACTATTACCGAAACTGTAAAAGAGATACCACAAGAAATTAAGTAAGAAAGTCCTACCATTTCTGTAAGCAGTATCATGACACCATAATCAATTATAAAACACAGTACACCCACAATACCAAATTTAAACAACTGATTAATCAGTTTCAGCATTGTCTGCACCCCCAGCTGCTAAATAATATTGACGAATATCAATTAACTTCATTTCAAAATCCTGACGGTTTTTCTGACGAATTGTATCCAAAATCAGTCCAGAGAACAATGACTGAATAGCTGCAACAACAGAGAAACCACACATAATCAGAGTAGGCAGATTAGGAACCAGTCCACTTTCAAGATAATGTACAAATACAGGAATAAAGAAGCCTACACCGAGCAGAAATAAGACAAAAGAAATACTTCCAAAAAACTGTAAAGGCTTGTAATCACGGAATAATCTGATAATTGTTTTTAATACTTTAAAACCATCTGAATATGTGTTTAATTTGGATACACTTCCATCCGGTCTATCTCTATAATCAATTATTATATTTGATAATGCCATATTTTTATCAATGGCGTGAATACTCATTTCTGTTTCAATTTCGAATCCATGAGAAAGTACAGGAAAACTTTTTACAAACTGATAACTGAATGCTCTGTATCCTGTCATAATATCCTGAATATCACTCTTAAACAGGAAATTAATCGTCTTCCTTACCAGATCATTACCGAAATTATGAAAAGGTCTCTTATTCTCTTCAAAATAGGTTGAAGATAATCTGTCACCAACTACCATATCCACCTTTTCATTTAATACTTTTTCAACCATCTCTACTGCAAATTCTGCAGGATATGTATCATCACCATCAACCATTACATAGCACTCCGCATCAATTTCACGGAACATCCGGCGAATAACATTACCTTTGCCCTGCTGATGTTCGTACCTAACAACAGCACCCGCATCTCTGGCAATCTGCGCGGTTCCATCTGTAGAATTATTATCATACACATAAATTACCGCATCTTCAGGCAATACCTTCTTAAAGTCCTGAACCACTTTTTGTATGGTTTTTGCTTCGTTATAACACGGAATTAAAATAGCTATTCGATTCATTATAACCTTCCTTTTCTAAAAAGTTCTATTAAAAATAAAAACTTTTCTAAATTTATCAAATATAAGTTTTTTATTCATACTATCATTTTTTTTTACATTTTTCAATACTATCTATTTTTTTTAATATTTTTTAATATTTTCCACTATTTTTACGTAACTACTCAGCCTGACGGCTGAGTATATTTTAATAGATTTATCATCACTAAAAAAATTTTCCGTCAAAACAGAGATTTTATCCAGTAACGAAAAAAAAGTTATCCACATTTTTGAGATTGCTTTTTATATCTGCCAGATGCAGACGGAAATCATCATATTCCCAGAAAGTATTTCAGTGAAGTGATCTACGGGGATACTATAAGAGCGCTGGCTGTAGATCTTTACAGTGAGGGAAATATTTCCCTTAACCGGATCAGAGAACAGATCGCTTCCCTGTCAGGCCAGGCGACCACGATCTCAGAGGGCAGTATTTTTCATTTTCTAAAACAGTTTGCCGATCTGGATGACTCCAGTATCAAACAGATTGAAATGGAACTTCTTAAGGAAAAAGTGCTCTGTACAGATGCTACCTATACTTCAACGGATGGTGTAAGGAGTTATATCCGTAATATCACCTCTGACCATGCTGTCCGTTATTATCCAATGGATAGCAAAACAATTGAAACACACCGTTTGATTGATATCCTGAATGTATATGACTGTATTCTGGTCCATGACCATGAAACTGCTATGTATCATTTCGGCAGCGGACATGCAGAGTGCAATGTCCATCTGCTGCGGTACCTGAGGAAAAACTCAGAAGATTACCATTGCACAGATTTGTATCACCTGTAAAATTGCAAAAACAACTTTTTATTATTATTTTAAATCAAAAGAATCGCTGATTGCTGATTTTTACGATCAGACAGATGCCTCACTTCAGGGGCATACTGCCGAAATTTAAATTAAAATATAATCTCCTGCCCACGGACAAAGACGCTGCGTACCTGTTTGGGATCCAGTACTTCCCCTATCTGGCGGATAGTCACATAGGATTCCCTTTCAAAATTATTGCTGACACTACCGCCATTTTCACTGTCCAATTCATAAACCGTTCCATCTTCCATAACGATTTTTTCCACAGAAAAATCCTGATTTTCCCGGCTATAGCCATATCCATGAAGACGAATGGAAATGGGGGTAATCTCCACAGATGTCAGCAGACAATCAAATTCTTCATCACCCACATTTTTCAGTGGATAATACTTCCTGCTGTCCACATGATAATAATTCTTCCATTCCAGCGTCCAGCATCCTTCTACCAGAAGTTGATCCTGTTCGTATTCGCCATCCGTGGTCAGTCCATATAGATCCTGAACATTCACCGTTATATAATCCCGGTTAATGCCGCTGCAATTTACCAGTTCCAGCCAGAAACTAAGCTTTCCTTCATTATTAAATGGCATCATCACCGAAGCAAAACTCTTGGTCACTCCACTGTCACTTTTCCTATCATGAATCAAAATTGAAATCTTATCAAACAAATAACACGCCTGCTCCGTTCCATCCTGTGCGACCAAATCACAGGGATAGTCCGTATCAATACGTATATACTGGCTGTTCTGATCCCCGATTGCAGACACCGCTGTCACAGTCATCCCGCTCTGGGTATCACTTTCCTCAATGGAAATACTGCCGCCCGCAACCTGCACAGCTGCTTCCGGCTCCAGTCCCACATACTGTCCCAGCAAAATATCCCACTCATTTTCCCAGGCAAAAGCCGTCAATATACTGAATGTCAAAACCGCTGCCAGAAGAAACGCCAAACGCCGCTTTTTGATGCGTTTTCCGAGCTTCAGTTTTTCTTCTGAATTTAACTTCTGCTGAACTTTCGACTCTTTTTCTGATTCTAATTCTAATGGCTGCTGAACTTTCGACTCTTTTTCTGATTCTAATTCTAATGACTTTGCTTCCTCCGCCTGCATCTTCCTGTAAATTTTATTTAAAACTCTCTCTTTCTTCTCATCTGTCCATGCACCTGTATCCATCTCTTCCCATGAAGAATCCAACATCTCATCTTCTTCTATTCGTTCAAATAAATCATCTATTTTCACATGACTCATCTCATCCCCTCCTTTACTCCCAAGTTCACATATACGCCTTTAACGCCTGTTCCAGTCTCTTTTTACCCCGGTATAAAATATTCTCCGCCTTTTTTATCGTAACACCTGTTTTCTCCGCTGCCTCTTTCACCGAAAATCCATAAAAATACCGGGCAATAAATATGGTCCGATCCGGTTCCTTCAGCTGATCCACCATTTTATGAAGAATCGCTTCCATTTCACTCTGCAAAACCACTTGTTCCGGATTTTCCACTCTGCTCTGCAAAACCACCTGCTCCGGATTTTCCACACAATTCAACGCTGCTTCTTCTACAGAAATCACCGGCTGACGATTTTTCTTCCTTCGAAAATCCCGTGCAGTATTCCGGGCGATCTGATACAAATACATTTTCAAAGAAGACTTCTCATCAATCTGAATCCGCTCCCGATATTTCCACAACTTAAAAAATGTATCTGCCACAACCTCTTCCCGGTCTTCCTGACTGCAATCATATAGAAAGTTCCTGCATATAGTCTCCACCGCAGCCCCATATTCATCCAGAACTACCTCCATCCCTCGCTCCGGTTGATGACTCAGCAGCCGAAGAAGCTCTGAATCCCTATCGATATTCTCAGCATACCTATCTATATTTCTAAAATCTTCTTTAATATGCTCTTGGGGCTCTTCTTCTGTTTTCTTTTCTGTTTTTTCTTTTTCGTTTTTTGATTTCTTTTTCGTTTCGTCTTTTGATTTCTTTTTTGTCTCCTCTTGTAGTTTTTCTTTTATCTCCTCTTGTGTTTTCGCTTTCATCTCCTCTGTGACATCATCTCTTACCTCATTTACTTCTTGCCTCATTTTCACAGTTCTCAACAAACTTCTCTCTTTCACAACCTCACCTACCCTTTAGCATCCTTTCACACTACTATACGACAAAAAGCAAAAAAACACTCAGATATGAGGAAATAATTTTCTTTTTCTATAACTCAATTTAATATTTCTGGGCCACACAGACAACTTTTCTCTCTATGGCCCAATTTTCTTTTTCCTTCTGGGCCACACAGACAGTTTTTCTCTCTCTGGCCCAGTTCTACTTGACTTCTTATAATAAATATAAGACACTGCCCACAAGAATAACATTTATAAGCATCCAGAAGGAACAAATTTCCCCTTTTTTTCATATTTCACATATGGTACAATTCAAACGATGGCAAATTTACTTATACAATCAGCCATATAACGCAGATAATGTCGCCCATCATGTACAAAAGGACACACATCCTTTGTACATCTGTACATCCAAAGGGCTCCATTAAAAAAGTCCGTTAACATCAAACATAAGAAACGATTCTCTGGAGGTAACTTCATGCCCGATGCGCTCGTAAGTATTATCGTTCCCGTATATAATGCAGAGAAATATCTGCCCCGCTGTATTGACAGCATTCTCCGTCAGGAATACCGCAATTTTGAATTAATTCTGGTAAATGATGGCAGTAAAGATTCTTCACCTGAAATCTGTGACCAGTACGCAGCTGAGGATGATCGTATCATCGTGATCCACAAGGAAAATTCCGGTGTTTCCGACAGCCGCAACCTGGCTCTCGACCGCGCCCGCGGTAAATACATACAATTTCTGGACAGTGATGACTGGATCACTCCCGATGCTACCAAACTCTTTGTCCGTTCTGCTGAAACCAATCAGTGTGACCTGGTAATTGCTGATTTTTACCGGGTTGTAGGTGAGCGGGTTTCCCATAAAGGTGATATTGAAGACGAAGGTGTTATGAATCGGGAACAGTACGCTGCACATATGATGGAAAATCCCGCAGATTTTTATTATGGTGTAATCTGGAATAAACTATTTCGACGTGATATCATTGAGCAGCATCATTTGCGCATGGATACCGAATTAAGCTGGTGTGAAGATTTCCTGTTTAATCTGGATTATATCAGCCATGCCAACACATTTATCGCTCTGCAGGCACCGGTTTACTACTATGTAAAAACAAAAGGCAGTCTGGTAAGCCAGAGCATGAACATCAACCGGGTCATCAAGACCAAATTGATGCTGTTTGAATACTATAATGAATTCTACAAATCCGTTTATGCCGAAGAAGACTACAGTAAACTCCGCCTGCAGGTCTACCGTTTCCTGATAGCCGCAGCCAGAGACAGTGTCGTTCCGCCCGCACCGCTGGCCGGCAGTAAAAAACTGGGAAAAGAACGAATCAGCACCGCCAATCCTGATGCTATTGAGTTAGATGGAATTGTTATGGAATCTTACCGCTATCGAAAGATGTTGGAACGCCATTGTGAAACCGTGGCGGTGAAAAATGACCTGTCCCTTCAGGAAGTTCTGATGCTTCTTTATTTAAGCCAGCCCATTGAAATCGCCAGCACCGAAGAACTGGCAGATTTAGCCGGAATCGGCCCCCGCAGAACCGGAATGATTTTGCAGAAATTGACTCGCAAAAATCTAATTCAGGTAAAAAATCTACGAGTAGACGGGACCCAGGAATTTAAACTGCTCCCTGAAGCCGAACCGATTCTCCAGGACCTGAAACTGGCCCAGGAAGACTTTAACAGACAGCGATTCCATGATTTCACAGAAAAAGAAGTGAAACTCTATGAAGAACTGGCAGAAAAGATTAAATGGAATATGGTGAAGATTTTGTAATGAACATCATAAGGTATCGCCAATCACCAGTTTACTGGAAATACGGCGATACCTTTTTTATTTACTTTTTTCCAAAACCTTGAAGACATTTCCCCCCATCCTTCGTTATAATAGTTGACAGACACAAAAACAACCGATTACGAGCGAAAGGAGGCGGATAAAATCAACAATGAAGAATATTTTTCATATCTGGTAAAACAGTATGAAAAACTGGTCTACAGCATTTGCTATAAGACCACTGGAAATCAGTTTGATGCCCAGGACCTGACTCAGGATACTTTTTTATCTGCCTACAAAAATCTGGATCGCTTTGACCGCACCCACGAACGGGCATGGATCTGCCGAATTGCCAGCAACAAAGCATTGGATTATCTAAAAAGTAGTCAGAGAAAAATCATTTGTGAAGAAGAAACTTTTTTTACCGAAGTAACCGATACCCATGCAGGGCCTGAAGAAGCCTATCTGCAGCAGGAATCAAAGCAGTATGTGATCCATGTCTGTCAAAAACTGAAAAGTCCTTACCGCGAAATCGCACTGGAACACTTTTACAGAGAAAAAACAGCTGCACAGATTGCCGCAGAGCAGGGGAAAAACCTGAAAACCGTACAAACACAGATCTATCGGGCAAAGGCCATGATTAAAAATATAATGAAAGGAGGTACCCGCTATGAATAAACCGGAACATAACAACAGCACCTTTTCTAATAATACATCTTTTTCTAATAACACATCTTTTTCTGACAACACATCCTTTTCTGACAACACGTCTGCTATAAAACGTCATTTGACAGATGAGGACTTTCTGAAATGGGATTCCGGCCAGATGACACCTGCGGAAATGGAATTTTTTCTTTCCCATACATCTTTCTGTGATACCTGCGCAGAGCGTTGGATGAACTGGATGGAACAAACAGAAGTAGAAATAGAAATGAATATAAAAACAGCGGCAGAAAAAGAACTCAATACAAAAACAGCGGCAGAAGCAGTCCCTCAGCCACCTGCTTATCTGGCAGAGGAAATTCTGGAGCGATGCAAACAGCCGGATATTCTGATTGCACGAAATCTGAACCGTACCTCCAGACAATTACAGCTTCTTACCTACAGCTTAAAAATCGGAACCGCCGTTGTCCTTTCCATTATGATGCTGTTTTCTATTAATTTGACCAGTTTAAAAATTGCTTCTGTTTCAGAACCGGTTTCTGTCAGCATTTCTCAAACAGACCGTGAATTAAAAGAACTGCAGGAATCAGAAGAAATACAGAAACTATGGGAAAAACAGCAGCAAAAGAAACTGGAAAATCAACAGGAAGTGTTAAAAATGCAGGAAGAAAAAGCACAGAAACAACAGCTGCAGTCCAGCAATAAGTCAAATGAACAAACCGGACAAAATCAACAGATACAGCAAGACGGTTCTGGACAAAACATGGATATTACCGGACGGCTTCTTAAAAGTGCTCAGGGGATTACCAACTCCCTGCAGAATTTCGCCGCATCTTTCTTTGACTTTTAAGGTATTCTGTTCCAATAATCAGCATCTGCTGAACCCGCATAAAAATAAATATATCTGCTATAAACAAATTTGAAATCAGGAGGATTATTATGAGACGCAAAAAAAACAAATTCTGGACTTTGATTTTTTCTCTGCTCCCCGGAGCCGGAGAAATGTACCTTGGTTTTATGAAACAGGGTATCAGCCTTATGACCCTTTTCTTCGCTGTAATAGCAATCTGCGCATTTTTTAACTTTGAAGCTGGATTATTCATCCTTCCCGTAATCTGGTTCTACAGCTTTTTCCATGTGCACAACCTTAACGGATCATCCGATGAGGAATTTGCTCAGGTGGAAGATGAATATCTGGTCCATCTTCCCGATGAAATGACCAACTGGACTTTAACCGGAAAGAAACAGGCCATTTTAGCCTGGGGCCTGATCATCGTAGGTGTTTATTCTCTGTGGAAAATTTTTCTGGATGTCATCTATGAAATCATTCCTCCGGAACTGTATAGCTTTATGTATACACTTTCCTATCTGCTGCCTCAGCTGCTTCTTTCTATCCTGCTTATTGTACTGGGCGTTCATTTAATCCTGGGAAAAAAAGTACAGCTGGACCGTGAAAATGAGGACCCCTTTGCTGGTAATGTTTTCGGAGAAGACAAACGGGAAGACTATTTCCAGGATGATACCCCTCACTAAGAAAGGAGTGACTGTTTTATGCGAATCAAACGAGTAGGCAGTACCACCTGCGGTATTTCACTGATTTTCTTTGGCATCCTTTTTCTGATTACTCCTTTTCTGGAAAACATGGATTATTCTTTTATCCTGCATTTCTGGCCCATTATCCTGATCGGACTGGGCGTGGAAATGCTGGCAGCAGTACGTGCCTGCAATAAAACAGAAAATTGTACTGTAAAATACGACAAAGGTGCCGTTTTTCTTATGATTATCCTGCTTTTATTTGCCTGCTGCATGGGAGCCGGAGAACTGTGTATGAAATATATGGAAAATTATACTCTGTGGTATTAAAAGTTTAAAATAACATTCATTAATTACATAAAAAGCTGTAATTTGAGTTTCTGACAAATCATTTTTGACACATCAGAATTG
Source organism: Lachnospiraceae bacterium (assembly GCA_045121095.1). Taxonomy (GTDB): domain Bacteria; phylum Bacillota; class Clostridia; order Lachnospirales; family Lachnospiraceae; genus TWA4. The sequence goes on from JBGVFN010000211.1 coordinate 12,161, forward strand.
TGAACACTCCAATTACAGCTTTTTACAACCCTTTATCTTTCACTCAAATTCTTCCATCACCTGAAACAAGACTCCCCCCGGATGGGCAATCCCTGCATATAAATCCGCATTTTCCCGCCCTTTTTCCAGATAATGTTCCACCACAAACTTTGCTGTGTAGGGCATCTTCCGTTTCATGACATCTTCATAGGGAACCCATTCGCAGATTCCTTCATCACATCGCAGATCCACCAAAACCCCGTCTTTTAATTCCGCAAAGAAATAATAATTCTGACGGATCTCTCCATTTTTCAAACGCATGGTTACATAACGCAGCTGCAGCTGTTTTAAGGAATCTTCCGTCAAATGGATTTCCTCTTCCAACTCTCTTAATGCTGCTGCTCTGGCATCATTTAATTCCGGAGCTTCAAAATGACCGCCGATCCCACACCAGGAAGGAGCCACCACCCTGGAACCAATTCTGTACAGCAGCAGCATTTCCCGATGATTTTGTTCTATCGATTCCTGCTCTGTACATTTTGAATCTGCACATTTTAGCTTTGCATACTTCGACTCTGCATATTTTGAATCTGCACATTTTGGCTTTGCATACTTCGACTCTGCATATTTTGAATCTGCACATTTTGACCTTGCATACTTTGGATCTACATATTTTGAATCTGCATATTTGGGATCTGCATACTTTGGCTCTGCACATTTGGGCTCCACATACCGCGTAATATAGACGCTGGTCATATTTCTTAGCTGACCATCCATTTTCATACCTCTAGTTCTCAGTTTTCCCGAACTTTTTCTTTCTCTCCGGTCTGCCCAGACAGAAAATCCGGATATATTCCCAAAGTGCAACCACCAGACACACAATACAAATACTGGTTAAAATATTCACCACATATACTGGCAGTCCCGGAAATACCATGATCAAAATGGCACTGCCAAATAATACCGTGGTACAGATTTTTCCCGGTAAGATGGAGCTCCTGATGGAATTACCCTTTTTCAAATAAAAATAACCTGCTGCCAGCTGAACCAATTCTTTTACTGTCAGCAGTCCCAAAAGCCACCAGAGAATAGGATGCTCATCGGCCATACAAAAAAGTACAACGGCCTGCGTCAATTTATCCGCAATGGGATCCAGAACCTTTCCTAAATCGGAAGTCTGATTAAACTGTCTTGCAATCCATCCGTCCAGCAAATCGGTAATGCAGGAAATGCCCAGTACAATACCGGCATTTAAATAATCCCGATCTGACTGAGCATTTATATACAGACCCACATATACAGGAATCAGCACAAGACGAAACATACTCAAAACATTGGGAACTGTCAAAATCTTTGAATTTCTCTTCATACGTATATCCTTTCACATTCTTTGATAAAAATAACCTCTTAAAACCCAAAAGAATTATAACACAAATTTCCCTCAATTTTCCATTTCATCTACTTTTTTTGTGTCAAGTTTCTGCCCCATGAATCGCTTTTTCTTTCCATTTTCCCTTGCGATAGAAAATAGTTGTTAAGATTGCTCCCATAAGCCATGATATCAGCAGTGAAATAAAGATACATTCTTTACGTCCGTAAGGAAGCTCCGCTGTTCTGGTCAGGTAAGAAATACCATATACCAGAGGAACACGAATGACAATGGTGGTGGTCAGTGAAATCCACATAGGTGTCATGGTATCGCCGGCACCGCGCATTACACCGGACAAACTCTGTGTAACAGCCATGGCAATATAGCCCACAGCCAGAATCCGCATCATGCGCATACTTAAATCAACTAATTCTGCTGTTTCAGTAAAAATACCCATCAGGTATTTGCCAAAAATCAGAATTACAAGGGTAATTAATGTGGAAACACCCATGGCAATGGCGGTTCCCTGTTTTGCCCCCTTCGTTACCCGGTCATATTTTCCAGCGCCCACATTCTGCCCTGCATAGGTTGTCATGGCAGTACCAAAAGAGAAATTGGGCATCATGGCAAATCCATCTACACGCATGATAATAACATTGGCTGCGATGAGCATTTCACCAAAGCTGTTGGTCAGAGACTGTACAATGATCATGGCAGAGGAAAGAATTGCCTGTGTCATACCGGAAGGCAGACCCAGACGTACGATGGTAAATGCATATTTTTTCTTTAATTTCAGATAGCTGAGGCCAAAATCAAAGGTATCGCTCATGCGCATCAACTTAAAAAGGCATAGAACAGCCGAAACAGCCTGGGCAATTACAGTTGCCAATGCTACACCGGATACGCCCATATCAAATGCTGCCACAAACAGCAGATCCAGCACAATATTCAGTACAGTTGCCACCAGAAGGTATACCAGCGCAGATACAGAATCACCCATACCTCTTAAAATTCCGCTGAGAATATTGTAATAAGCCATACCTGCGATTCCGATCATCATAATGGTCAGATAGGAATTACACCAGTCAATAATACTGTCCGGTGTATTAAGCATCTTCAGCATGGGCCGGAGCAGAGGCGGTGTACAGACCATGATCAGCACAGAAGCCAGTGCTGTCAAAGTAATACAGCATCCAATGGTTCTGGACAGTTCTTCTCTTAACTTGGCTCCAAAATACTGGGAAACCATAATTCCGGCTCCCACAGAAATACCGATGAACAAAACAAGAAGCAGATTCAGCAGCGGACTTGCACTTCCTACTGCTGCCAGCGCATTATCCCCCACATATCGCCCTACCACAATACTGTCCACTGTATTGTACAGCTGCTGCGCGATATTCCCAATCAGCATGGGAATGGAAAATGCCACAATACTTTTCCAGGGTGTGCCCACAGTCATATCCGCAGGCGCAAATAGCTTTTTAAACATACTTTCTCCTCACTTACAGCTAAAAAGGGGAACGGTCTGCTCATAAACAGATCGTTCCAAACACTGTTTCTATATATCGTGTAACTGTTTTGTAACTCACAGTCACTATACTATTTCCATTATATCGTATATTGTGGCTTTCGTATAGACATTTTTATCCCTTCTGCGACAAATTATCTTCCACCGGCATTTTCCTGAAAAACCACACAATGAAAAACAGAGAAGTCACGCTGGAGAGTACAAATGCCACCGGCTGCGCTTCCTGAATTCCCGCCAGTCCCCGGTATTTAGCCAGCAGCAAAATGGCCGGAATAAAATAGACACCGCTTCGCAGGGAGGATAACAGAGACGCACTGAATTTCTGACCCGTACTTTGCAGCTGCATTTCCGTCACCATACTGATTGGAAGGAACAAAAGGGCAATGCACTGCAGCCGCAGGGCTCTGGTTCCGATTTCAATAACCTGCGGATCGTCACGGAACAGCTGGATTAGGTTATCCGAGCATAACATAACCACGGCTGCCATAATAACCAGTAAAATTTCAGAAAGTACCAGTGTAAAACGAAATGCTTTCCGCACACGGCTGTATTTTCCCGCGCCATAGTTGAAGCCGCTGACCGGCTGAAATCCCTGACCGACTCCAATCACAATAGAGAATACAAACATAATAATCCGTGAAACGATGCTCATGGCTGCCACAGCCACATCTCCATAAACTTTCGCCTGCCCATTTAACAAAACGGTGGTAAAACTGGTCAGACCCTGCCGCAGCATACTGGGAAGTCCTGTCTCCACAATATCCAGAATCTGCCGCCAGTCCAGCGTTACCTTTCGAATGGAAAGCCGACACTGAGTTTTTCCGGATAAAAACATATACAGCAGAATACAGAAGCTGATGACCTGTGATAAGGCCGTGGAAAGGCCGGCCCCAAAAATTCCCATTTTAAAGCCAAACATAAACACCGCATCGCCGCAGATATTTAAAATGCCGCCGGTCATAAGGCCCACCATACCCAAAATAGCCTTCCCTTCATATCGAAGAATATTATTCATCACAAAACTGGATACCATAAAGGGTGCTGCTGCCAGAATACAGCTAACATAAATCTCCGCATAAGGCGCAATGGTTTCTGTACTGCCCAGCAGCATTACCAGCGGATTCAGCCAGATAAACCCGGCTATTCCAATGACAATTCCGCAGAAAAGCGCCAGAAAAAAGCCGGTAGAAGCCAGCACACTTGCCGTTTCCTCGTCCTGCATCCCCAATTTCCGTGAAATAATACTGCCGCAGCCCTGCCCAAACATAAATCCAAATGCCTGCAAAATAGCCATAAATCCAAATACAATTCCTACCGCTCCGCTGGCGCTGTTGCCCAATGTTCCCACAAAAGCAGTATCTGCCATATTGTAAACATTAGTCACCAGCATACTGATGATCGTAGGAACACTCAGCTGCACAATTAACATGGAAATCGGCGTCTGCGTCATCTTCTCATACTGAGACATGGGAGCTTTTCGATTTATTTTTCGATCTGGTTTTCGATTTATTTCCCGGTTTGATCTTCCATTTATTTTCCCATTCATTCCATCAAAATTCCTTTCTCCTATTTTCTGTAACTGTGAAATCACGAAACAGTTACCACTTTTTACATTTATTTTACACCTTTCTTCGGCATCTGTCCTGTATAATAGAAAAAAAGGTAACAGTTCAGCCTTGCTAAACGCCAAATACAATTTTCTGTCCAAAATCATGCCTGGCTGAATAGTTACCAAAGAAGTGAACCGCTGTTCAAAATATAAAAACTCAAAAGAAAGGAAAAGAGACGTCCCTTCCAGCACTTAAAAGATACTGGTTTCCCCGTCTCTAAAAAATTTATGAATACAATCCTGATCATTGAAGATGACCCTGCCATTAATAAAATGCTTGCTCTGAATCTAAGTGTCTCCGGCTACAAAACCGCATCTGCTTATGATGGTGAGGAGGCTCTTTCTTATATTCAAAAAAACAATTCCGGTGAAGAACATTTTGATTTGGCACTGGTAGATGTGATGCTGCCTAAAATTGATGGTTTTGCTCTCATGGAGCCGCTGCGCCAGGCCCACATCCCTGTTATCTATCTGACAGCCAAAGGCGATCTGGAATCCAAATTAAAGGGGCTGAAAAGCGGCGCCGAAGACTACATGGTAAAACCCTTTGAAATTCTGGAATTGCTGGTGCGTATGGAAAAAGTACTTGCCCGGAATCAGAAAAATCAGACCATCTGGCAGATTGACGCTGTTACTATTCATGCCAATCAGCGAAAAGTTACCCGAAATGGACAACTCATACCTTTAACTCCCATGGAATTTGACCTGCTGCTTTTGCTGGTAAAACACCAGAACATGGCCCTTTCCAGAGAACGGCTCCTGTCAGAAGTCTGGGGGATTTTCTATGAAGGCGGTACCCGCACAGTGGATGTTCATATTGCTCAGCTGCGCAAAAAAACCGGTCTGACTCTGGTTTCCGTACCCAAAATCGGATACCGTCTGGAGGTATCTCCATGAAATTCAAAACCCGACTGACCCTCTGCATCGTACTCCTTTTAGCAGCCGCCCTGGCATTTACCTCCTGGAAAAACATCTCTTCCTGCCATAAAATCCTGCTGGAAGACGCCATCGCCAGTTCCCAGGAGGAAGCTGCGGAATTTACAGAAAACGTCTACTGGAATTTATTGTACGAACTGGATACAAAATATCAACTGGATACGCAGTACCAGCTGTATGAACAGTATAAGCTGTATGAACAGTATAAGCTGGACACCCAATACCAAACAGACAGTCAATATGAACGAAATAGCCAATATGCATCTGCCAATCCAAGTAATCTCGGTCCTGCAGAACTGGCCTTACTGAATTATCAATTTGGAAAACTTGCCACGAAAAACAATCGAACAGAGGAATATGTCCTTCAGCAGGAAAATGAAATGCTCTATAACAATTCCGGTGTCAATGCACACGCCGCCCTTTTGCAGGCTTATCCGGAATTGGCTGAATTAAAAGATACCCAATCGGAACTTCTTTCCTGTACCATATCGCTGCAACAGAAAGATTACTGCATCTGGGGAAAAATTTATCGGATTCAGGATCAAAACTATACAGTGGCACTGGTATATGACATTACCCGCTATCTGAGCCCCATCCGCCAGATTACAATACGCTGCATTCAGATTGGCCTTCTCGTTACCATCCTGACCGCCATTCTGGTTATCTGTCTTCTGAACCACATGCTCCGTCCCATTAAAATACTGCAGGAAAAGGCAGCCGAAATCTCCAGAGGAAATTATCACGCACGCATTCCCCTGAAAACCACTAACAAAACCAACCGCCAAAATCCTATAAATAATCAAAAACAGGGCAATCACGTAAACAACCAAAAGCAGAAAAACCGCGTAAAAAAATGGAAAAATATGGATGAACTGACCTCCCTTTCCCTAAGTTTTAATGAAATGGCCCAGGCGGTGGAATGCCATATGAAGGAAATTGAAAATCAATCGGAGCAGAGAAAAATGCTGCTTTCGGCTTTAAATCATGAAATGAAAACCCCCGTAACTTCCATCACGGGTTATTCTTACGTGCTTCTTCACAGTAAACTGGCTGAAGAACAGCAAAAAGAAGCGCTTTTTTACATTGATTCCGAATGCCGCCGCCTGGAACGCCTTTCCAGTAAATTGAATCAGCTGATTTCGCTGGACTATATACAAACAGAAACACCAGAGGAAAAACAGCAAATATCGAAGCAGCACATTCTAAAACAACAACTGCCGAAGCAGCAGATTTCAAAGCAGCAGATTTCAGCAGCCACACTGACTCAAAGTATTCAACAGATTCTAACCCCCATAGCAGAAAAATACGGCATTCTCTTTCATATAAAATCCGAGGAAAATGCCTGCTTTGTGGGCGATCTGGATTTATATCTGATGCTGATCACCAATCTCTTTGATAATGCCCGAAAAGCCTCTGCTTCCGTGATCCAGATTTCCATCACTTCAAATTGTATTGCCGTCAAAGATAATGGAAATGGGATTCCACAGGACAAGCTTGCTAAAGTCATGCAGCCCTTTTATCAGGGAGACGATTCCAGAAACACAGAAGGATTTGGACTGGGACTGGCACTTTGTGAAAAAATCGCGCAGATTCATGGGGCTAACCTGAAAATTGAAAGTGGATCGGGAATTGGGACGACGGTAATGATACTCTTTTAAATGGCGTATCTGCTGTACAGGATTTTTATGAAAAACGATTCCATCTTCTGTGCAGAGTTCCCCCAGGAACTTTTTACATTTTTTTAACAGTTCCATGACGACTTTCGAATGGCTTCAACTGTACAATGATTATAATGATTCCGCAAATCTCTTATGTACCAGCTGGTAGCTTAATATCTTCTTTATACCTCTGCGGAATTATATTTCAGAAAGGAAAATGCCATGAAAACGACCATATTGCAAAAAACATTCCGAAAACTATTTGCTGTCACTTTATCATTTACCCTATGTCTCAATATCACCGCCTGTGAAAAGCAGTCTGACGAATCACTGGCGGCTCCTAAAAATATGGAACGGCTGGCATCCGCTGCTGCGGAGACCGCTGCGGAAGAAAATTCTCTTGAAAAACAGAAAGAAACCATTCCGCAAACCTACCGCTTCGAATATGAAAATAATGACAACACATTAGCGATCTCTGTGAATGCTCCGGTTCATACCCCTGAAGGAGCTGGGCTTCCCACCTATCAGGCAGTAGAAGGCGATATTTCTCAGGAATTTGCCACCAATATTTATAACTACCTGTTTCCAGATGGCAAAACCTATATTTTCACCGGAACGGATCGAACAAAATCCGTCATTCAGGATGATATTGAAGAACTGGAACAATGGATAGAAGAAGTGAAAGCAGACGATACACTGGATGACGATACAAAACAGGATTCCATTCAGGATATGCAGTCTATTATCGCCAATTATGAACAGGAATACAAAAATGCACCAAAACAATCCACAAAAAAGAAGACGGCTGTGGATTCTACGTTACAAAAGAATGAGTCCCCCGACTCCGGGCAGGATTATGATTCTATGCTGTATTGTGAAACGGAAAATGGCTCCAGCCTGTCTATATACAGCTATCCTTCCACAAGTACCAATTACTCCGGTATTTATTATAATCGGCTTGCTTCCTATGACAAAACCGGTATTCGCTACAGCCCTGCCTATCAAACTGCCGTAACAGAAGAAAATCTTGAAACACTATTGGCCCAGTCTTCTATGAATTTGTCCTATGATGATGCCAGAAAAACCGCAGAAAGCTTTCTGGAAGCTGCAGGCATCAATCCCAGCCTTCTGCAGGTGTCTCTGATGAAGGGGATTCTTCCCTCTGATTCTGGTAATAAGTATCTGGAACAATCCAGTATTTCGCTGGAATCAGACTACTCTGCTTATCATTTTGTCTATACCAGAGTATTGGAACAGGCAGAAATCGCCTGCACCAAACAAACCAGCTATCAAACCGATTCTAAAAATGAAAATCCAGCTTCCCTTGCCTGGAATTCAGAAACCATCGACATCATCATATCCGATGATGGCATTGAAGAAATCAAATGGCTGCACCCTCTTACGGAAATCAAACAGCTGTCAGACAATTCAAAGCTCCTGTCATTTGAAAATGCCTCTGCCATTTTTGAAAAGACAGCCCCGGTTATTTACCAGAACTATCTGACACAAGCTAAATCCTCCAACCTGAAACAGGTCTACAAACTTCAGGTAAACTCCATCAAGCTGTCTCTGTTGAAGATCCGTGACAACGAAGATGAAAAATCCGGTTTTCTGGTTCCTGCCTGGATTTTCTATGGAACCTGGGAACAGAAACACGATAACAGCGACAAATGGAAAACCTATGATGAATCACCTTACATCCTGCTGGCAATTAATGCTTTGGATGGAAGCGTTATTGGCCCGATGGATGGATACTGGTGATTTCCAGCCGCTCAATCACGCCTTTCATATACCGTTCCACCATCCATGGAACGGTAATTTTTTCAGAAGTTTTTTCCGGCTTTATTTTCCCACCTTCAGATTTATCCCCTTCCAACACCTGCTCATCTTTTTCCAAACCAGCCAGAACTAAAATCTGCTTTCCTGCCTTCCATGCTTCTTCCGGTTTCAGCAGTCCCCATTCCACCTGATCCAGAAGATGCGCAAACAAAGAGGTATATGTAACCAGCATATCTTCCCTTTTCAGTGCATCCAAACGATCCTGAAATACAAAGCGAGGCATCATTTTCTTGCTATCAGCTGATTTACCGGCTGCTTTACTACCTGCTTCACCATCTGGCTTACTATTCACTTCACAATATACACTCCAAAGGGTATCCTGTGTTACTCCAAACCGGTCCATGCGCCGGAGAATGTCATGCTGAAATTCCGGTCCCAGGCCGCTTTGGCGGTATAATGCCTCTTTTACAGCCTTTTTGACAGTTTTTCCAATGAATTCTCCCAGCTGGCTGTGATGCCCTGCATCCGTAAGATAAACTCTGGATTCCGGATTACAAATCAGAATCACACTGTCTGTTCCGGAGCCGGTGGCCAGACCATTGGAATAACGGCTGGGGGCCAGTAATTCCTGAATAGCAGCTACTTTGGCTTCTACACAGGAAGCCAGCGCTTTTACCAGTGTTCCGTCCGGAAGATTGGCGTCAATATGCAGCATGATATTAATGGTCCCAAGTTTTTCATGGGTATCATTTGCTTCATCTCCACCGCTTTCACTGTAGCAAGCCGGATCTCCGATCCGACCTCCATTTGCCTGAATCCCACCGGTTACAATGGCTGTTACCGTAAAAAAATCCCCTTCCATCGCCTGAATGGAGACATTTTCCATGCTGGCAGCAGTACACATGCCGCTGCATTTTTCCGGATCCAGCCCCAGATCTTCCTCCGCTATAATGTTCAAATGTTCTTCATAGGTATCTGCCCGCATAACAAATTCCATACCCGGTCCCGGATTTCCGTCATTGTTAAATACAGCTTCCAGATCGGACCGGCATCCGCCCTGATTCATACCCGTGCTTAATACTTTACGCATTCCCTGAAAGCAGAGAACCAGCGACTTCTTATAAAAATGCAGTTCATCACCACAAGCCAGCTGATATATTTTCATAGATTTTTGTATCCCCACTATGCTTCACTATACTTTTCGTTATCCTTCTTTCAGCAGATTTAAAAACTCATCATGATCTCCGATATAGGTTACTTTTTTGGCCTCTCCCAGATTTTCCAGAATCGGTACCAGCTCCCCAGCCGTATAATCGTTACTTAGGGCATTTTTATGGAAATAAATCTCACCTGATACATTTTCCAGTCCCCGCAGATTCATGAGATTGCTCTTTCCAAAGGGTACATCAGCCACCAGAACGATGTCCGCATCCTTCATCATTTCCAGATTTTCCTGCTGTTTTTCTTCTGTTACCGGTGTGAACGGTTCGATTTCCACACATTTCAAATCCAAGGCCTGGCAAACGGCCCAGTCTTCACTTCCCTGATTCAGCACACCGGCGGTGACTTCATATCCTCTTGCATCCAGTTCTTCCAGCAGTCTCACTGCTCCACTGGCACCGCAGATGACGTGAATATGGCGGCGGGCTGGTATCTGCTTCTCTTCCATAACACGAATCGGTACAATTTCCGGCTTATGAAACAATGCATTTTCCCGGATCATCAGCTTCATCTGATAAAGAGATTCCATATTTTCCCGATTGATTACCTGATCAGGCGTTCCATCCGCCGTTACCTCGCCATTTTGCAGCATAATCATTCGCTTGCAGAAACGGGACGCCATGTTAATATCGTGAAGCACGGCTAAAACTGTCATATTCTCTTCTTCGTTTAACCGGGCAATCAGTTCCATCACTTCAATCTGATGATGCACATCCAGCGCAGAGGTGGGCTCATCCAGCAGAATCACCCTGGGCTTC